>JBAJNM010000007.1 GCA_036881865.1 Parvularculales bacterium
CATATCTGCCACAAGACGCTCTTCATCAGCACGGCCTTGTGGAACACGGCGTTGTGTTGATCGATACTGCCTGAGCACCTTGCAGGCGCGGCGCTCTGATATGCCAAACTTCTCCCGAGCAGTATCGACGCATTGACGGCGACGAGAAGGGCTTAGTAGTTTCCCGAGGCGGCTTCAGCAAGGATAAGCTTGTCCAGCGTCAGATCCGATACGGCCTTGCGCAACCGCTCGTTCTCCTTCTGTAGACGCTTCAGCTCACGCAACTGGTCCGTCCCCATCCCGCCATACTGCTTCCGCCAGCGATAGTATGTCTGTTCCGTGATCCCGACCTGACGGATTGCGTCAACACGACCTTTCCCCTGGCCGACCAGAACCTCAATCTGGCGTTGTTTGCTAACAATCTCTTCGGGTTTGTGCCATCTCTTTCCCATACCGGTACCCCTCCTGTTTCATATAGTTACTAACATTCAGGGTGGACCAGTTAAATGGAGGAGGGTCAAGATAACAGAATGATTTTTGCTTTATTTTTACTTCTCTCCCGCCATATTCACAGATGCCTCCACATATTTCAGGATTAAGATCTTTGAGAAAATTTAACCGACTAAAAACGTTAGTATTCTGGAGGCCTTACTGGGAATCCGTCCACTAAAATGTATCATTCTTCTAATTAGGCAATTTTACAATTAAAGGCCTCTGGGTTGTAACAAAGTCCAACCCAAGCGGACGGCGTAAATTTTTGTTGGGCGGATTTGGTCAAAGTGCACTACAACCCACGCTCTATAACGTTATCGCTTTTTGTCTTGATTGTTTTAATTCATGCGGTGCGGGCTTTTACTTCTATTGATAGAAATCTGATTGGAGGGGATGCTGTTTGTATCTTTCATGAGCCTTCGGTATTTGTTGTTGGTGGTGATATTACCACTTTGATAATACAGGTGTAGTTCTGCATGAGCAAGGTGGTAGTTGTTGTGGTCACCGTAAGGCCTGTTCGTTTTTCTCTTTTTTAGGAGAGTTATCTCTCTCAGATAATGTGTTGGTTGTTGTCACTGTAGTACAACTGGGATGATCATTTTTCATATTGCTATCTCTACTTTTTCTTAGTGAATGTATTAATATATGGTGGCTTTTTTAGAGGTATGGGGAGGCGTGATTTATACGGAGCTGGGGACGAGTTTGTTTGGTCACGTGAGCATGTTTTGTCTATTGTAATACTATGAGATAGTGTTGATCTCTTCTTTGGATCTTATGGTGCCTGTCTTTGGTATTATATTGAGGGATCATGCCCTATGGCGATGTAGCACGTCTGTTGTCTATTAGGATGAGTGATGGTTATGGCAGGAGTTCTTATTATTATAAGCCGTAGTAGTCAGACTCTTTTAGAGAGTGTTTCCTTACAAGTTTTTAAAATTTGTGGGGAAAGCCTGTTTTCGTGATGGGCGAATTGTTTCTCTCTCCCAATTATAATATCCGTCCGGCAGATATGCCAGTGGATATGTTGATTATGCATTATACTGGCATGGCATCGGGAGAGGCAGCCCTTGCTAGATTGTGTGATCCGACAGCAAAGGTGAGTGCTCATTATCTAGTGGATCAGAATGGCGCAATTCATAAATTGGTGGCAGAAAAAAACCGTGCGTGGCATGCGGGGGCCTCTTGCTGGGCGGGGCGTGAGGATATCAACAGTCGATCAATAGGTATTGAGATTGTTAATCCGGGTCATGAGTTTGGTTATCAGAATTTTCCGGTATCGCAAATGGTTGCCGTTGTGGAGTTGGCCCAAGACATTGTAACACGCCATAAGATTAAACCTCCGCAGGTCTTGGGTCATTCGGACGTAGCACCCTTACGTCGAAGAGATCCAGGTGAGCATTTTGATTGGGCACTGCTAGCTAGCGCTAGTGTGGGGATGTGGGTTGAGCCTGCCCCTATAAAGGCATCGGCTAACGACGAGATAGATGCCGCTATTATACAGCGCTTGCTCGGCGCTTATGGATACCAGATTCCTACCACAGGATATTTTGATGATGAAACACGTGCAGTCATACGTGCGTTTCAGCGTCACTTTCGCCCAGCACGCATTGATGGTATGGCGGATGCCTCAACACTGTCTACTCTCGAGGTTTTGCTTTCTGCGGCGCGGCCTTTTGGTGTGAGTACTGCTTGACGCTGAAAAATCCACCCGCCATGATACCGTCGTCAGATGGCTGGATGACCACTATTTTAACAGATAGAGGAAAGTCCGGGCTCCACGGAAATACGGTGCCGGATAATGCCCGGCGAGGACGACCTAACGACAGGGTTGTCTTTAGGGAAAGTGTCGCAGAAAATATACCGCCTGTGTATATAGGTAAGGGTGAAATGGTGCGGTAAGAGCGCACCGCGCCTTCGGTAACGGAGGTGGCAGGGTAAACCCCACCGGGAGTAAGATCGAATAGAGGCGCATGGTTCAGCACTGCTGGCCGAATCTGTTTCCGGATTGTCGCCTGGGTAGGTTGCATGAGGTGTTCGGTAACGGATATCCTAGATGAATGGTCATCATTTCACTATTTTGTGGTGGAATACAGAACCCGGCTTATAGGCCATCTGGCTTTTTTCTTGATTTTTATGTGATCTGTGTTGTTTCGCTTGACTCTGTTGCTTTGTTTTAGGCGGGAAGGCTGTTTAGCATGTTGAAAGGCTTTTGTTCTTGGGTGAGCATAATTGTTCTCTCTATGTTCTTTTTTTGATGAAGCCTTGCCATATTTCTACTGTTTGTATCTATATTCCCATTGACACCCATACTATCCCATAGTACCCCATATAATTCTATACTTAGCCCAAACTAACCCGGAGATTGCAGTGGGTTGACTAGCAGACCAGTTAGTGGGGAAAAGTTGGGATTAAATGCTGGAAAATTTGAAAAAAATGAAGGGAGCGCCCACCGGAACTAATTAACAGCAAGAGGTCAATGGTGGGTATTGCGAGTGAGAACAGAAGAATGTACGGATTTCGTGGCATACACACGAACAAGTTGGACGCTAAGGGGCGCGTTTCTATTCCAGCGCGGTTTCGTGCTGTCCTTGAGAAGGACGAACTGAATAGTGTCATCTGCTATCCCTCCTTTAAGCAGGATGTTGTAGAGGCTGGCGGGCGACGTCTGATGGACGAACTAGATGGTATGCTGAATCGCTTAGATCCTTATTCTGACGAGCGGGAAGCTCTATCCCATGCCCTAATCGGGGCTAGTGAAGAATTATTGATGGATCAGGATGGTCGAGTAACCCTTCCAGAATCCTTACGCGAGATAGCGCACGTAACATCGTCGGTTACGTTTGTTGGGTTGGGTAACAAGTTTCAGTTCTGGCAACCAGAAGCCTATCAGGATCATTACGTTCAGGCGCGCGCCATGGCGCGTGAAAATCGCTTTTTACTACGTTCTCTAAACAAGGGGTCGGGTGATGGATAGGAGCACTTTGGTTCATGAGCCAGTGATGGTAGGTGAGATGTTGGCAGCATTAGCGCCAAAAGATAGCGGTCTTTATGTAGATGGTACCTTTGGGGGTGGAGGATATACACGCGCTATTTTGGATGCGGCGGATTGTTCGGTTGTAGCGCTAGATCGTGATCCTAATGCCATTGCTTGCGCTAGGAAGATAGGGGCTGAGTGTTTGAGTCGCATGGCAGTCATTGAGGGCCTTTTCGGTGACCTTGCACGTTTGCTAGATGAGAGAAACATTGCATCAGTTGATGGAGTGGTGCTGGATATCGGCATGTCATCGTTGCAGTTGGATGATGTGGCGCGTGGTTTTTCATTTCAGCATGATGGGCCTTTGGATATGCGTATGAGTGGTACGGGTCCGTGTGCGGCGATGGTTTTGAATACGCTGGATGAGTCTGTGTTGGCAGATATACTCTCGGCCTATGGTGAGGAGCGTCATGCGAGGCGGATTGCCCAGGCAATTGTTGAAGCTCGTGCTAAAGCACCCCTTTCTCGTACCAGTGAATTGGCAAACCTTATAGCGCGTGTGACGCCAAGGGTGGCTTCACAAGTAAAAAGAGGTGTAAATCCAGCTACGCGTACTTTTTTGGCGTTGAGGATTTTTGTGAATGATGAACTGCGCGAGCTAGCCAGTGCCCTTGGTGCCGCAGAGCAATGCTTGCGGGCAGGTGGGCGGCTTGTTGTGGTTTCTTTTCATTCTCTTGAGGATCGTATTGTTAAGAGGTTTTTGGAAAAAAGAAGTGCTGGGCGCATATCCACGTCGCGGCATCTACCTGATGTACCTTCTCCACCTCCATCTTTTCGGTTGTTATTTAGGGGAGTGAAAAAGCCAAGTAGTGAAGAAGTTTCGGTAAATGTCAGAGCGCGCTCAGCTCGTTTGCGAGCAGCTGAACGCACAGATGCATGTTCGTATCCTCTGGATTTTTTATCTCTGTCTCTTCCTATGGTTGAGTGCTCTTTAACAGGAGGTAGATAATGAGTACCCCCTTGCAAATTGGTATTGTGATATTGACCGTAGTGTTCTCGTTTGTTCTTTACCAAGTGAAATATGACGTAAGGGATAAACATATCACCCTTGCCACTTTACAGGATTATATCCTTCATGAGAAGGAGTCTATTCAGATTCTTGAGGCAGAATGGAGCTATCTCAATGACCCAGCCCGACTTCAGGATATCGTGCGCGCTCACGGTACTCTTCAGCCATTACAGGCAGGCCAAATACAAACTCTGAATGATTTGAGACCTCTAACGACTCTTCCTGTCTCTCAAGAGGGTGCGAAATAATGTCGTGGCGTTCGTCAGGGTATAGTCTGCCTAGAGATACATTCATCGGGCAAGATATGGCCATGTGGTCTGGTACCGCCCACGCCCATGGACAAGTGATAGCGGGTGGTCACCGCCGCTTAGCTATTATGGCAGGCCTGTTTGGTTTGGCGTTTGCGGCTTTATCAGGACGGTTGGTTGATGTTGCTTTGTTAGACGCCCCTGACAGTGGCTTGCGTCAAATTGGTACTGCCCAAGATAAGATAAGACGACCTAACCTGACGGATCGCTATGGCCGTTTGCTGGCAACTGACCTTGTAACGGTGTCTCTTTATGCCAATGCTACGCAGGTTCCCGATATTGATGTAGTCGCGAGCCGTTTAACGGCTACATTGCCCATCCTTGAGGAAAATGATGTTAGGGTGCGTCTTGAAACACAGCGGCCATTTATCTGGCTAGCACGTAAACTAACACCGGCTCAACATTACAAAACTCACAATCTTGGTATTCCTGGGCTGGGGTTTGTCAAGGAGATAAAACGGGTTTATCCTAGCGGTCCTGTTGCGTCTCATGTTTTGGGGTATGTGGATGTAGACAATAAAGGTATTGCCGGTATTGAAAAATATATAGACACTCGTGATGATATGAACTCCGGCAGTTCTGTTGCTCTCACCCTTGACCTTGCTGTTCAGCATGTGGTGCGCGATGAATTAAAAAAGGCCATGGAAGAGTTTAGATCTTCCGGCGCTATGGGTCTGTTGATGGATGTTCACAATGGTGAAATCATCGCTATGGTGTCTTTGCCGGATTTTGACCCTAACAATCCTAACAAGTTTTCTGATGGGGCGCGGTTTAATCGTGCAACTCTTGGGGTATATGAGATGGGGTCAACGTTTAAGGCTTTTACAACCGCCATTGCGCTAGAGGCCGGGACGGCAAAACTGACAGATAAGTACGACGCCACAGAGCCTATTTATGTATCAGGCTATGCCATTCGCGATTTTCATCCAGAAAAACGTTGGCTTACAGTTCCGGAGGTTTTTATCCATTCCTCTAATATAGGTACAGCGAGGATGATTATGGATGTAGGCAGTAATAATCATCAGACGTTTCTCAAAAGACTGGGCTTGCTGAATCCACTCCACGTAGAACTACCGGAGGTTGGGGCCCCTCTTATTCCTAAACGGTGGCGGACAATTAATAGCGTTACCATATCATACGGTTACGGCATGGCAGTTTCTCCCTTGCAGTTGATGAGTTCTATGGCCGTTTTGGTGAATGGTGGCTTTCGGGTGCAGCCTACTTTTGTGCGCGAGCGAGATCAGCCGCAAGAACTGGCAGGTGAGTGGGTGCGTATTGTTTCGCGACATACCAGTGAGGCTTTGCAGTCTTTGATGAAGATGGTGGTTGAACAGGGAACAGGTCGACAAGCTGCCACTTTGGGGTATAGCGTCATTGGTAAAACTGGCACAGCAGAAAAAGTTGTCAATGGGCGTTATGAAGAACGGCAATTGTTGACATCATTTTTTAGTGCATTTCCGGCGGAAGCACCGCGCTATGGTATGTTAATTTTACTAGATGACCCCCATGGTAATGAAAGCACGTACGGGTTTGCCACGGCGGGGTGGACAGCGGCTCCTGTGACAGGGCGTATTGTGGCGCGGATAGCACCTTTGTTGGGCCTTAGGCCTAAAGATCAACAAGCACCATCGGGACTTGAGGCGATAGCGGTTTCTTACGCAAGGTCGAGATGATGAGGGGTGTCGTGACACTTAGAGGATTGGTGAATACAGATGATTCTGTGGTTGCGTCATTGGCAGAAAAAACCATCACGGGTCTGACAGCAGATAGTCGAGAGGTGCAACCGGGATGGTTATTTGCAGCTTTACCGGGAGAGCATAACAATGGCCTTCAATTTATTGGGGAGGCCATAGGGCGGGGAGCTAGTGCCATTCTAGCACCGCTGGATACGCATCTGCCAGAAGATGCCACAAAGGTTGCTCTCATTATAGACGATAATCCACGCCGCCGCCTATCTCTCATGGCAGCGCGTTTTTATGAGTCTCAGCCCGACGTGGTAGTAGCCGTTACCGGTACCAATGGTAAGACATCAGTGGTTTCTTTTGTCAATGCTTTGTGGCGAGCGTTGGGCATTACAGGGGCTAGTATTGGTACGTTGGGAGTTGAGGGGGGAATGGAGGGTGCAAGCAAGCCAACCCTAACGACGCCAGACTCTGTGAGCATGCATAGGATGTTGAGTAGGTTGGCCAGAGCCGGTGTTTCTCACGTAGCGCTGGAGGCATCCAGTCATGGTCTAGCGCAGTATCGTTTGGATGGTGTGCGGTTGGCGGCGGCAGTGTTTACCAATTTAAGTCGCGATCATATGGATTATCACGGAGATGTTAGTTCTTACAAAAATTCTAAATTGCGTTTGTTCAATGAATTGTTGCCTAAGGGTGGGCTTGCGGTTTTGAATGGTGCTGTAGATGATTATCCTGATTTTGACTCTCTGTGCCGTAAACGTGGTCATCGCATTCTAACTGTTGGCGGAAAAGGGGGCAGTTTTTACCTTGCAGACGTTGACCCTTATTCTGAAGGGCAACGTCTGACGCTTATTTATGAGGGGCAGTGTTATAGGGCTAACCTGCCTTTGGTAGGGGAGTTTCAAGCTATTAATGCACTCATGGCTGCCGCTTTGGTAATAGGGCTTGGAGTAGACCCTGCATTGGTGTTTGAAGCTTTGTCGACTCTTGAAAGTGTGCCGGGTCGTATGGAGGAAGTAGGTCGTACAACTGAAAACGCGCCGGTTTATGTGGATTATGCGCACACCCCCGATGCTTTATCGCATGTGTTGCGGGCTGTTCGAGCACATGTTGGGGGGCAGTTGTTATTGGTGTTTGGATGCGGTGGAGATAGAGATCGTGGCAAGCGGGCAGAGATGGGAGAGGTAGCTTCTCGTCTTGCTGATAAGGTTTGGGTTACGGATGATAATCCCCGCACAGAAGATGCAGCAGCTATTCGGGCAGCTGTTTTAGCGGCTTGTCCTGATGCTGATGAGCGAGATGATCGTGCGATAGCCATTGCGGAGGCTATTAGAGCATTGACTCCTCATGATGCGTTAATTATTGCGGGTAAGGGTCATGAAACGGGTCAGGTTATTGGCGATCAGGTAATAGAGTTTTGTGACCGTGAGGTTGCACGCTCTGTTTTAGTGGGGGCAAAGCCATGACCTTGTGGACTGCGGCTGATGCAATGGCGGCCATTGGTGGTACGGGGCCTTTGGGATGGCGGGCGGAGGGAATTTCCATTGATACGCGCACTCTAGTAGAAGGGGATTTGTTCGTTGCTCTTGAAGGTCCTAATTTTGACGGTCATGATTTTCTTCCGAATGCTTTTGCGGCGGGTGCGGTCGCAGCAGTGGTATCGCGTGCAGACAGGGCAGAATCCGGCGCTCTGATTCAAGTGGAGGATACGTTGCAGGCGCTTGGAGATTTAGGACGCGCTGCTAGGCAACGCACACAAGCGCGTATTCTTGCTATTACGGGCAGTGTTGGCAAAACCGGCGCGGTACAGGCGCTTGTTAGCGCTCTGGAAGTTCAGGGTGTGGCTCATGCTTCTGCGCATTCCTATAACAACCATTGGGGTGTGCCGTTAAGTCTGGCGCGTATGGCCTCCGGTAGTAACTATGGCCTGTTTGAGATTGGCATGAACCATGCTGGAGAAATTGGACCTCTTTCGCACATGGTTTCGCCTCATGTAGCGCTGATTACCAATGTAGAAGCAGCGCATCTGGCTGCATTCAATAGTATAGAAGAGGTAGCGGCTGCTAAAGCAGAAATTTTTAGTGGTCTGCAAGCGGGCGGGACTGCCGTTATCAATCGGGACAATGCCCATTATGAGCAACTGAGGGAAGCGGCCGATGCAGAGGGAGTTGATCACTTTATTACATTTGGTGGGGCTTCTGATGCTGACGTGCGACTTCTTAAGATGGGCCTTCACGGAGAGTGTTCTTGTGTGAGAGTTGATGTGATGGGGGAAAGAATCACTTATAAGCTGGGCGCGCCAGGGCGTTATCTTGTTATGAATAGTCTGGGATGGTTGGCATGTTTGAAGGCTCTTGGGGCTGATCTTACACGGGCAGCGTTGCAGTGGGCGGGTATGAGAATCTTTGCGGGGCGGGGACTTCATTACATTGTAGACAGCGTGAGCGGACGGTTCACTTTGGTGGATGAAAGTTACAACGCTAATCCGGCTTCCATGGTAGCAGCCATTGAAACGTTGGGCAGAGCACGTGTTTCACGTCAAGCAAAGCGAATTGCAGTACTGGGGGACATGATGGAGTTGGGTGCAACTGCCGATGACTGGCATCGTCGGCTGGCTCCCACCATTGAACAAGCCAATGTTGATTTAGTGTTCACCTGTGGGCCGCACATGAGAAATCTTTATGAGGCATTGCCTTCTCGTTATAGGGGGGGGCATGGTGTTGATGCTACTGCTCTCGTTCCTATAGTTCAAAGCGTTGTGGGGGCGGGTGATGTAGTGATGGTTAAGGGGTCTCATGACTCTCGTATGTCTATTGTCGTTCAGTCTCTTCGTTCCCTTGAGGGCGGCGCTTTGTTGTTTTCCGGTGATATAAGCCCAGCTACAACCAATACTGCAACGAACGGGAGCGTATAGTTATGCTGTATACCCTGTTCATTGAAGTTTTGTTTGATGTTAGTGGCGCGAATTTATTTCGCTACATTACCTTCCGCGCAGCAGGCGCACTTATGACAGCACTGCTTATTAGCCTGCTCGCAGGACCCTCCATCATACGGTGGCTTGCCAGGCAACAAGGCGAAGGCCAGCCGGTACGAGGTGATGGTCCCAAAAGCCATTTGATTTCTAAAAAAGGCACTCCTACCATGGGTGGTTTGCTCATTCTTATGGCGTTGGTAATCTCTACGTTGCTTTGGGCGGATATTCGCAATCCATACGTCCAGATCGTTTTAATGGTAACGGTTGGTTTTGGCATGGTTGGCTTTGCAGATGATATGCGCCAACTGATGCGCCGGTCTTCGGTTGGTTTGCCGGGTTGGATCAAACTGGGGTTAGAGGGAATTATTGCGCTGGTGGGCGTTTATCTACTGACTCTCCATGCGCCAGTAGGCTTAACAGATACGATTGCCGTTCCTTTTTTCAAATCTGTGCTTATTCCTTTAGGGGGTGGGTTTTTGCTGTTCGGTGTGTTTGTGATTGTGGGTGCTTCCAATGCAGTAAATTTGACAGATGGGTTGGACGGCCTTGCTATTGTACTGGTGATGATTGCAACAGCGACGTTCGGCATTATTGCCTATCTCGCCGGTAATGCACAGTTTGCACAATATCTTAATCTCCATGCCATGCCTGGCACGGGCGAGTTAACAGTGTTTTGCGGAGCACTTGTCGGATCTGGCTTAGGGTTCCTCTGGTACAATGCTCCGCCCGCCATGGTGTTTATGGGAGACACGGGTTCATTGTCTTTGGGCGGAGCGCTTGGGGCTATCAGCATCGCCACCAAACATGAATTGGTATTAGCTGTTGTAGGGGGAATTTTTGTTTTGGAGGCCATTTCAGTCATTGTGCAGGTAGTATCTTTCAAACTAACGGGACGACGGGTTTTTCTCATGGCTCCTGTTCATCATCATTTTGAAGAAAAGGGCTGGGTGGAATCGACGATTGTTATCCGCTTTTGGATTATCGCACTTGTCCTAGCGCTTATCGGCCTTTCCACGTTGAAGTTGAGATAGCTGCCCATGATTGCCGTCACAGAGTACAAAGGAGAAACCGTAGCAGTGTTGGGGCTTGGGCGTTCGGGTCTGGCTACAGCAAAAGCGCTTGATGCGGGCGGAGCGCAAGTTATTGCTTGGGATGATGATCCGGCTCGGTGTGATGATGGTGTGGCGGAAGGGTTTGTTATTGCCGACCCAGAAACATCTCTGTGGCGTGGGGCTAAAGCTATGATGCCTAGTCCCGGTATTATGCCCACTCACAGTGCTTTGGAAGCAGCTCGTGCGTGCAACATGGATATCGTTGGCGATATTGCATTGTTCTGTCGCGCAGTGAGAACAACACCTTTCGTGAGGTTGGTTGCTATTACTGGCACTAACGGTAAGTCTACTACCACCGCTCTGGTTAATCACATTTTGCAAAAAGCGGGTGTGTTAGTTGAGATGGGCGGCAATATTGGTGTGCCAGCGTTGCAACTCTCTCCGCCCAAACCTGAGAAAGTTTATGTATTGGAGGTTTCCTCTTTTCAGCTAGAAACGGCGGGTGATTTAGCTGTTAATATTGCTGTCTTGTTGAACATATCTCCGGATCATCTGGAGCGTCATCATACGTTGGATTCTTATGCTGGTTTGAAGGCGCGTATTTTTGCCGGACAGAGTGAGGGTGATGTCTCTATTATTGGTGTAGACGACCTCCATGGGCGTAAGTTGATGAATGAGTTAAAGGATAGAACGCCAGTTAAACTTGTTCCACTTTCTATAAGTCACGATTGCGAGGGTGGCCTCTATGTAAGGAATGGTGTTTTGTTTGATGCAATGAAGGCTTCTGCGCAGGCAGTCGCGGACCTCAAAACCACAAGGGTGTTGTCAGGGCCTCATAATTGGCAAAACGCTGCTGCTGCTTATGGTATTGCCCGTAGCCTTGGTGTTGAGAAGACATCTATTGTAGGGGCTTTTTCTGATTTCTCTGGATTACCTCACCGCATGGAGATGGTTGCCGAACGAGATGGTGTGCGTTTTGTTAACGATAGTAAAGCTACCAATGCGGCAGCAACAGCTCAGGCCTTAGCAACTTATGATCGTATTTTCTGGATTGCAGGGGGTGTTACCAAGCAGTATGACGCAGGCGTGGAGGCTTTACCTCTTGAGAACCTAGTGCGGGCATATTTGATTGGTGAGGCAGCGGCAGACTTTGCGCACCAACTTGGCGATAAGGTTGATCATGGGTGTTATGATTCTCTAGCGGATGCAATACGAGTGGCAGCTCATGATGCGTGGATGGAGGCGCGTTCTGGCCGAGGTGTTGTTGTTGTGCTGTTATCGCCTGCCTGTGCTTCTTACGATCAGTTTTCCAATTTTGAGGTACGAGGGGAGGTGTTTCGGGCGGTGGTTCAGGATGTGATGGAGAGGATGCCCTCATGATGACGATAAACCGCACAGACCAAAGTTTAATTGGTGAGTGGTGGTGGACCATAGACCGTTGGGCGTTAGCCGCTGTGTTAGCCTTGATATCTATCGGTGCTGTTCTTATTTTGGCGGCAAGCCCAGGGGTCGCTGTGCGATTACGCCTTGACCCATTCCATTTTATTTACCGCCAGTTTGTTTTTCTGGTTCCTGCTCTTGTAGTATTGATAGGATCTTCACTTTTAACGCCAAGACAGGTTTTTCGTGTAAGCGCTATACTTTTTGTTGTGAGCTACGTTCTTATGGTGATGACACTTATCATTGGGCCTGATGTCAATGGATCTACCCGTTGGCTTTCCCTTGGGGGGTTGTCGATTCAACCCTCAGAGTTCATGAAGCCATCTCTAACGGTGCTTATAGCTTGGTTATTGACAGAAGGTTCATCCGATTATGGGGGTAGCAGAAATTCTGCGCCCACCTTATACAGTAAATCTATTTCTACAGCCTTGGTTGGTGTGGTGGTTATTGTTTTAGCATTGCAGCCTGATTTTGGTCAGGCTGTGTTGTTATTAGCACTTTGGGGTGGTCTGCTTTTTGTTGCAGGCTTACCTATGATATGGGTCGGGGGGCTTGGGTTGGGAGCGATGGCTTTTGCGGGAGGAGCTTATCTGTGGATGCCTCATGTAACAAGCCGCATTGACCTTTTTCTTTATCCAGAGCAAAGAGATAATTATCAGATAGACCAAGCATTAGAGGCCTTTCGTGCTGGAGGCTTTACTGGGCGTGGACCAGGTGAAGGGCAAGTTAAGGCCATCTTGCCGGATGCTCATACCGATTACATCTTTGCTGTGGCTGTAGAAGAATATGGTTTTATCGCTGGAGCGCTGATTATTGTCCTGTTTGCTTTCATTGTGTTGCGCAGTTTGTTGCGTAGTATGAAGGAGAGTGATCGTTTTGCTCAATTTTCTGGCTCTGCCCTTGTGGGTCTGTTCGGGGCGCAAGCTCTATTTAATCTAGGCGTTAATCTCAATGTGTTGCCATCTAAAGGTATGACTTTACCGTTTATTTCTTATGGTGGGTCATCTTTGTTAGCATTGTCGCTGACTATGGGTATGGCGTTGGCATTAACTCGTCGCCGTCCGGGGTGTGCATATGCGATTGTTCTTTCGTGCCCATTGAGAGAGTCTTCATGAAGTCACGATTTTATAGTAAAGATCAACGTCTGGTGGCTATTGCTACCGGTGGCACTGGCGGACATTTGTTTCCAGGACTAGCGTTAGCAGAAGAATTAGGCCGTCGAGGGTATGGTGTTGTCTTAATGACAGATGAACGCATGGCTACGATTGCTCATAGTTCTTTTGAGGTAGGCGATATTTACGTCCTGCCTAGTGCCACGTTTTCAGGGCGACGTAACATCATGCTACTTGTAGCTTTTTGCAATATTCTACGCGGAGTATGGCGCTCATGGAAGATTATAAGGCAACTACGTCCGGCTGTTGTTGTTGGTTTTGGAGGTTATCCAAGTTTACCCCCGCTTGTGGCAGCGTGGTTGAGACGGGTTCCGTTTTGCCTTCATGAGCAAAACGCTGTTATGGGACGTGTGAACAGGTTTATGGCTTTTGGTGCTTCTGGTGTGGCCGCAGGATTTAGTGAGCCAATCGGGTTTAAAGCGGCGATACGCAAACGTTTAACGATAACCGGTAATCCAGTGCGGAGCGTTGTGCAGAAGTATGCGTCTTCACCTTATCAAGTTTCACAAGGATCCGACCCCTTCCGACTTTTAGTTGTTGGAGGTAGTCAGGGTGCGCGGTTGCTGGATGATGTAATGCCTTGCGCCTGTGCTAATTTGCCACTAGCTCTGAAGGCACGTATGCGGATTACTCAGCAATGTCGTCCAGAAAATACGTTAAGGGTGCGGAACGCCTATAAAGAGGCGGGGATTTCGGCCATTGTAGAGGATTTTTACAACGACTTACCGAAGAGGATGATGGAATCTCATCTTATTATTGCACGCGCGGGGGCTTCTTGTGTGAGTGAGTTAGCGGTCATAGGTCGTCCGTCTGTTTTAACACCCCTTGCGGGCACGTTGGACGGTGATCAAGTGGCAAACGCTCAATATCTTAGTCACGTTGGCGCTGCTTGGGTGATACCACAGGAGTCATTTACCCCTGAAGCTGTATCAACTCTGCTAGTAGAATTAGCTACAACGCCGGGTCAACTAGAAAAAGTTGCTGATGCGGCTTTGCAGGAAGGACGTCCTAATGCGGTATGCTTATTGGCTGATTTGGTAGAAGAATTATGCGGTAACAAAGGACGCAAGCGACACTCAGGGCGACAGGACTCATCATCTCAAAACTTTATAGAATTCCTCGCCATAATGCTGAAATACCGGAGTTGGAGAGGTCAAATCTCGTGACAGCTCTTTCTGTAGATATAGGTGTTATTCATTTTGTTGGCATTGGTGGTGTTGGCATGAGCGGTATTGCAGAAGTTATGCATAATCTGGGCTATCAGGTGCAGGGCAGTGATATTAGCGAAAACACCAATGTGAAGCGCTTGCGGGGATTGGGTGTTCCTGTTGAGGTGCGGCACCATGAAGACAATATAAAAAACGCGAACGCTGTCGTTGTATCCTCCGCGGTGCAGACAGATAACCCAGAACTTGTGGCGTCTCGCGCTTATGGGATACCGGTTGTGCGTCGTGCAGAAATGTTGGCAGAGTTGATGCGTCTTAAGTCTAGCGTTGCAATTGCAGGCACTCACGGTAAAACCACCACTACGGCTTTGGTAGCTGCCATTTTGGATGCAGCGGGATTTGATCCAACCATGATTAACGGCGGCATTGTTAATGCGTATGGAGCAACGGGTCGGTTGGGGGCCGGGGGTTGGATTGTGGTAGAAGCAGATGAGTCTGATGGCACTTTTATGCGCTTGCCCGCAACAGTTGCTGTGGTGACCAATCTTGATCCAGAGCATTTGGATCATTATGGAGATTTCAATGCTCTAAAAGAGTCGTTTCATATATTTTTGGAAAACATTCCATTTTATGGGTTTGCGGTTTTGTGTATAGATCATCCTGATGTGCAAGCGCTGGCGGGGCGTATCCGGGACCGTCGGGTGATTACGTATGGCATGAACACGCAGGCCGATGTGCGAACTTCCAGTATGCACTATGAGAAAAACGGTGTGGTTTTTGACGTAACACTCACTGGAAAACGGGATTCGGCAGAACAAACGCTGAAAGATTTTTATCTGCCTATGCCTGGTAGGCATAACATGTTGAACGCTTTGGCAGCCATTGCGGTTTCTCTTAATTTGGGGGTGGATAGCAATGTTATTCGTCAGGGATTATCAAATTTTTCCGGTATACACCGGCGTTTTACTCTTGTGGATACATGGAATGGTGTACGGATTTATGACGACTACGGTCACCACCCGGCAGAAATCTCTGTTGTTCTCAAGGCTGCTCGTGAGATGACAAAAGGACGGCTCGTAGCAGTCGTGCAACCCCATCGGTATAGTCGTTTGCAGGCTCTTTTTGATGATTTCTGTGTCTCGCTGAGCGAAGCCGATAGAGTCATTGTTACACCTGTTTATGCTGCTGGTGAAGCACCACAGGAAGGCATCACTCATGAGGCCTTGGCGAGCAGTTTGATGGCGCGTGGTCATCGTGGGGCAAGCGTTTTAGATAATCATGAAGATTTAGCGTCAGCGCTGGCAGATTATTTGCAGTCAGACGATACAGTTGTTTGCCTAGGAGCTGGCAACATCACCGACTGGGCGCATGCATTGCCGGCGGCTCTTGAGACCTTTTTCTGCCAAGCAGGGAGGGTAGCATAATGAGTCAGATATCTATTAGTGCATCTTCGTATCCAAATGTGGCGCTATCTATACCGCAAACGCGGGGACACCTCAAGAGAAATGCAGACCTTGCTCCCGTTACATGGTTTCGGGTGGGGGGTGCTGCTGACTTTTTATTTGTTCCGGCAGATGGCGATGATTTAGCGGCCTTTTTTCAGGAACTGCCACAAGACATCCCGGTCATGATGATGGGGGTTGGGTCAAATCTTTTAGTGCGGGATGGTGGTGTTCGCGGCGTGGTAGTGCGGCCTGGTGCAGGTTTGGGGAGTGTTACTGTTGAGCCTAACCACAAAATAAGAGTTGGTGTCGGAGCTCTAGATAGTGCGGTGGCGCGGGCGGCTTTGGAGGTAGAAATTAGCGGGTTTGAATTTTTACGTGGTATTCCTGGGTCAATAGGTGGTGCATTGGCTATGAATGCCGGTTGTTATGGCTCTGAGATTAGTGAGAGAATTGTAGAAGTTACGGCATTAGATCGTCAGGGGACGTATCATAACCTGAATCCAGCGAATATGGGCTTTTCTTATCGCTATACGGCAGCAGCAGATAAAGGCCTCTTCTTTGTGGAGGCATTATTGCAGGGGGCATCAGGTAATCGGGAGTCTATTACCGCTACGATGATAAAAATCACAGAATCCAGAGAAGTATCTCAACCCATGCGCACTCGAACCGGAGGTAGTACATTTAAAAATCCCCCAAAGGCTGTATCTGGTGGGCGCAAAGCTTGGCAGTTAATTGATGCGGCAGGCGGTCGAGGGTTATCTTATGGCAATGCGCTTGTTTCTACACAGCATTGTAATTTTCTCATCAATCAAGGAGAGGCCACCGCGACAGAATTGGAAACCCTAGGTAATATGGTGCGGGAGCGTGTTCTTGAAAACAGTGGCGTTAATCTGCAATGGGAAATTCGGCGAATTGGGGAGGCCGTCTCGTGACGGCTCATTCTCATGTTGCTGTTTTGATGGGTGGTTGCTCGGCAGAGCGAGAGATAAGTCTCATCACAGGTCGAGGGTGCACTGAGGCCTTGCGCGAGCATGGGTATCAGGTAACGGAAATAGATGTGGATTTTACCATCACCGAAACATTAATGGAGACAAAGCCCGATGTAGTATTTAACGCCTTGCATGGTCCAGGCGGTGAAGATGGCTGTATCCAAGGGCTACTGGAAATCCTTAAGATACCCTATACCCATTCGGGAGTATCGGCTTCGGCTCTGGCTATGAATAAGCATTACGCCAAGGCTATTTTTAGAGATGCTGGTCTACCAGTAGCAGATAGTATTACGTCAACATGGCAAGAGGTGCTCTCTGTGCCTCCCATGAAACCTCCTTATGTTATAAAACCCATCAATCAAGGCTCTAGCGTTGGTGTGTATATTATACACGTTGGAGATAATAGCCTCCCCGATGCTCTGGGTTTGAAGCTTGGGGGGGAAGCAGTGATGGTGGAACGTTATGTTCCAGGTCGAGAGTTAACATGTGCCGTTATGGAAAATCGGGCTTTGGAGGTAATAGAAATTACTCCAAGTGAATCTTTTTACAATTATGAAGCCAAATATGAGGTTGGCAAGTCAGAGCATGTTTTGCCGGCTGATTTACCGGTGGATATCTATCAGAGTGTCCAGAACATAACCCTTGAAGCTCATAATCTGCTTGGATGTCAAGGGGTAACACGGGCGGACTTCCGCTTTGATGAGTCACGTTCAGGCATCGGACTGGTGTTACTTGAGATAAATACTCAGCCAGGCATGACGCCCGTATCGCTGGTACCGAAACTGGCAGCTTACGAAGGCATTTCTTATAGCGACTTAGTATGCCGCATGGTGGAGGACGCTTCATGCAGCCGTTAAAACAGCATATGCTTTATGTAAGGCGCTGGTTGCAGCGCAAATTGTGGCAGAGGTTGGTGAGCGAGGCTTTTGGAGTTTGGCTTCTTGTGGGGTTAGTTTTTGGGTTTGTGTTATTCAGTATCGGGTATGGCCTTGTGTGGGGAGGCCATGTAGCGCGGGTTATTGCCATGGGGCAAGCGCATATAAACGAAACCCTCAAAGAGTCGGGGTTCGTTGTTGATACTGTGATGATTCAAGGTCGCAAAAATCTGCCCCGTCATGTGTTGCGGGAGGCTTTGGGGCCGATACCCTCATTAGGGGTTAGTCTGTTTCTAGACATTGAGGACGTACAGGCACGTATTGAACAGCTCGGTTGGATTGAAAGGGCCATAGTTTCTAGGCGGTTGCCGGGCCGTCTGCTGGTGACACTCCATGAGCGTATCCCTTTTGCGCGATGGGCTGAGGAAGGTTCGGTATTTTTGCTGGACCGTGAGGGTTATGTAATCACAGATACAGGCGTGGTCAAGTTTACAGCGCTTCCTCTACTGAAAGGAATTGGTGCACCGCGAGGAGCTGGAAATTTGTTTAATAATCTCTCTAGCCTGCCAGCGTTGTCGTCTCGTATTCGAGTGGCGGTGCGGGTTGGTAATCGGCGTTGGAACCTTCGCCTTGATAATGGTTCAGAGATTTATCTACCAGAAGAAAATCCAATTGAAGTGTTGGCGTATCTTATGACAATTGATAGCTCTCATAAGATACTAGAGCGGTGCCCTGAGGTTATTGATTTACGCTTGTCCGATAGAGTGACTATTCGCATGGGCGATGACACGCGTCCACTATATCCAGATATGGTATCAGACATCCAAGAAGAGTCAGAACGAGAGCTAATTGTTACAGGGGGTCGGCGAACATGAGCACCACGGCTTCTCTACGTAACGCAACAAAGAGATCTGCATTTATGCCTCGCCAATTCAATGATATGGGCTTGGATGTGTTGACGGCTGTTGAGGTTGGAAGTTCCAAAATTAGTTGTTTTGTAGTCCAGACAGGTAATCTGTACACAGGTAAGCGCGATGATAATGCACGGGTGATTGGCATTGGGCATCACTTATCTCCTGGTGTGAAAGGCGGTAGCATTATTGATATGAAGGCTACGGAAAGTGCTATTCGAGCCAGTGTGGAAGCTGCCGAGCGGATGGCTAAAGTTACGGTGCACGATGTCGTGGTCAATGTGTCGTGCGGGCGACCAAGAAGCGAATTGATACGGGTGCGCACGCCAGTACGGGGGCAGATTGGGGGGTCAGACATAAAGGAGGTGCTTAATGAAGTGCGTACTTATCAGTCAGCCCCTGATCGCACTGTAATTCACACTGTGCCGTGTGATTTTGTTGTTGGGGGCTGTGGCGGCATTCGTGATCCTCGTGGCATGGTAGCGGCTGAGTTGGCAGGCACTGTTCATGTTGTGAGTGTTGAAAGTGCAGCGTTGTCTAATTTAATTGCTTGCGTTGAGCGGTGTCATCTGGAGGTTTTCGGCTTAACACTATCCTCTTATGCCTCTGGTTTATCTTGTTTGACGGATGATGAAAAAGAGTTAGGTGTCATTTGTGTTGATTTAGGGGGTGGGACGACGTCATTAGGGATTTTCTATGGAGGGGCTTTTGTCCATTGCGATATTATTCCGGTGGGAGGCAGTCATATTACTAATGATATTGCCTATGGGTTGTCTACAACGATTACTCATGCGGAACGGATAAAGGTTCTTTATGGCTGCGTGCTGACAGATGTGGATGACAATCGGGATATTGTTGATTTTCTAACTGTCAGTGATGAACAGGAGGGAGATGCGGAGCGCATCCCTCGTTCAGTGTTAACCGGCATCATTAGGCCGCGGGTTAAAGAAATTTTGGAGATTGTGCGTGACCGTATCAAGACTAGTGGATTTTCTCATCTAACCAGTAAGCAGATTGTGTTGACAGGCGGAGGTAGCCAATTACTTGGCCTGCGCAATTTGGCTACACAGATTCTTGGTTGTCAGGTACGTATTGGCAGGCCGATGGGGGTTGAGGGTTTAGCAGACGCTACCGAAGGACCGGCTTTTTCGGCTTGTGTGGGTCTTTTGTCCTACGCCCGACAGGTGGGGGGGTATAGCGATAGTATTTCAGCGTTTGGGTATCCAAGCGCGGGATTGCGGGGGCAATTTGCCCATATTAGTCAATGGCTAAAGGAAAATTTTTGAAATCGCCTATAGGGGGCGATGATGCAGATGAAGATAAGTATACACATAAACAAGGAGTAGAAAAATGAGTATTAATCTATCTTTTCCGAAAGCATCGGAAGTGAAGCCTCGGATAACCGTTTTTGGTGTTGGAGGTGCTGGCGGTAACGCTGTCAATAACATGATTGCCAGCAGTTTGCAGGGTGTTGATTTTGTTGTCGGTAATACAGATGCTCAAGCTCTTTCCTATAGCACCGCTGAAAGATGCATACAGATTGGGGCTTCTGTAACAGATGGTCTTGGGGCGGGTTCACGCCCAGAGATTGGAAGTGCAGCTGCAGAAGAATCTCTGGCTGAAATCCAAAGTGTCTTTCAAGGGGCACATATGGTTTTTGTTACCGCTGGTATGGGTGGCGGCACAGGCACGGGAGCTGCACCTGTTATCGCGCGAGCAGCACGGGAGCAAAACATTCTTACGGTTGGCGTTGTTACTAAACCGTTTCAGTTTGAAGGTAAACGGCGGTTAGATATTGCTGAAGCAGGTATTATTGAGATGCAGCAATATGTGGATACGCTAATTATTATCCCGAACCAGAATCTGTTTCGTCTTGCAACAGAAAAGACCACCTTTGCTGATGCTTTTGCTATGGCTGATGAGGTGTTGCATTCAGGTGTTGCGGGGATTACGGATTTGATGGTGCGTCCAGGTCACATCAATCTGGATTTCGCTGATGTTCGCTCTGTAATGAACGAGATGGGCAAGGCCATGATGGGAACAGGTGAAGCGGCTGGTGACAATCGGGCGGTTACAGCGGCGGAAATGGCTATTTCTAATCCACTTCTAGATGAAGTCTCCATGAAGGGCGCACGTGGCCTATTGATTAATATAACCGGTAATAGGGACATGACACTCTATGAGGTAGATGAAGCAGCTAATCGTATCCGTGAAGAGGTGGATGAAACTGCCAACATTATCATTGGCTCAACCTTTGATGATGCGTTGGAGGGCGTCATACGTATCTCGGTGGTAGCCACAGGCATTACGCCAGAGGAGATGCGTGAGGGAGCATCATCATCGGCGTACTCACATAGGCCCGTTGCATTGCATGGAGTGGGGGGACGTTCTCCAACCTCTCCGGCCCCTTCACCGCAGCCCCCTGCACATAAACCACAGGGAACGTCTTGTATTTCGGGTTATCCCGCACCGGACGTAGCGTCTGGCGTTATTGTTCGCCCACCATCTCCTCCACCTCCGCCGCCATCGCTAGCACCACCATCGCTACCAATTGTAACGGTAAGTGGTAACGCACAAGCACTGTCTGCTAGTATGGCTGAGGTGAATGAGCTTGATGTGAAAGAAGGGGCTGTAACAGCAGGGCCTCAGGGTGATGCTGAGACGATAGCACCCTTTTTAGGGTATGGTCATCAACACGAGGAGATCGAGAGTGAGGTAGGGTCCGCTCCTGTTTTTAAAGCTTCTAAGCAGAAAGGGCCAGATGCAGAGGCTGAAACAGCCTCCGTAGAGAGTGCAACGCCGATAGGGTTAGTGGAGGATGAAAGTGTTATTGATGCTGGCGAACTCTCTACGTTACCAGAGTCCTGTGCGCCAGAATCATCAATGCAAGAAGTGGCTATGGCAGAGTCAAAAGCAACCATAGAGGAAAATATAACACCTCATTCGCTAACTCACATGATGTCTCCAGAGGCAGCTGGCCGTAAATGGGGTTTGTTGGAGAGGTTTGCTAATGCACGACGGGGGTGGCAAAAGCCATCGCCAGAGCTGGCGTCTGGGCAAGTCAGAGAGAGTGTACCTCCAGAAATGCCAGAAGCGACAGAGATAGCACCGATCGTGAAGCCTTTCGCTATCGGAGACAACAGAGAAAGCAAGAGTAATGATCATAGTGATATGGAGACTGCTCCGCCTTCGTCCTTTGACTATCCTCGTTTGGATGAGGAACATCTTGAAATACCGGCTTTTTTGCGGCGTCCAGTGAGCTAAGAAACAGGTCAGGCAGGGGATTTTTATTTACCCTCCGTCAGCTGTATTCTTTTTTGCAATAAAAGGTAGGAAAGAGTGATTAGATATTTTTCCATATTTTTATTAACTTTTAACATCAAAGGGGATTTTTTAACCACGATCTATGTAGCGCAACCAAGTGTAGCGTAGGTAGGAGTTGTTAAGCCAAATATTATGCAAACAGAATCCATAAACGTTAATGCGTCATGTCAAACCAGCTTGGAGGCCAGTGTTCAGTGCGCTGGCGTGGGCCTTCACAGTGGCGTGTCTGTGGTGATGACGATACACCCCAAGCCCGCAGGAACAGGTATCATATTTCGTCGCACAGATATATCCACCGATGATAATATCATTCCTGCTCGATATGACTGGGTGAGTGACACTCGGTTGTGCACTGTCCTTACCAATGAAGCGGGCGTGAGTGTAGGTACGGTTGAGCATTTAATGGCTGCACTTGCCGGATGCGGTGTGGATAACGTTTGTGTTGATATTGACGGGCCTGAGGTGCCTATCATGGATGGTAGTGCGGCTCCTTTTGTTGAGATGATAGAGCGAGCAGGCGTGGCTATTTTAGAAGATCTGCGTCAGTTCATCCGAATTTTGGAACCGATTGTAGTTGAAAAGGGTGCAACAAAGGTAGGACTGTATCCTCATGAGGGGTGTGTCTTTGAATGCGAGATTGATTTCTCTACGCCAGTTATAGGACATCAGAAGGCACGCTCTTCTATTGAAGACGAGACGTTTATTCGCGATGTTCTAGCCTCGCGCACTTTTGGTTTTCTTGAGGATTTAGAGGCCATGAAAGAGGCGGGCTTAGTTAGAGGAGGCTCTCTGGACAATGCTATCGTCATCAGTGGTGGCCATGTCTTGAACACTGATGGGTTGCGCCATAGCCATGAGTTTGTTCATCACAAACTTTTAGATGCGATGGGAGATCTCTTCCTTGCGGCTATGCGTATTCAGGGATTGTATCGGGGGATACGTCCAGGACACGCTGCCAATAATGCGCTGTTGCGGGCTTTGTTTATGCGTCCTGAAGCGTGGGATATAGCACCAATGCTGGCTTCTACCACTGATGTTGAAGTTAGGGGTAAACGTATACAGGGTCTACCTTCTGTTGCCGCTTGAACATTCACCTGTCATTTGCGTTGAATTCGGGGCAACATTGATACTGGTATTTGAAGCCTATTTGGGGTACGATTATAGAATCCCCAGTGGGGCTTTCTGAGACAGTAAAATTGGCCTTGCGTAGCCGAGATTTATGACGGAGTCTAATATGCCTACCCTTAACAGGGAGAACCTCCCGATACGATCAGTGATGATTTTTATGCTGGTTACAGTTCTTCTTTTTTTAGGGGCCTGCGCGTCCGATGATGGTGATTATGATGAGCGTCCTGTAGGAGAAATATACAACACCGCGTGGGAGGCTCTTAAAGAGGGTAAACTTATAAAAGCGGCTCAAGAGTTTGATGAAGTTGAGCGACAGCATCCCTATTCTGTCTGGGCGGGGCGTGCCATGATTATGGCAGCTTATGCCCATTACAAACAAAATGCCTACGATGAAACTATTATAGCGGCGCAGCGTTATATATCTCTTTTTCCTGGCAATGAGGCGGCGGCTTATGCTCACTATCTCATCGCTTTGAGTCACTATGAACAGATTTCCGATGTAGAGCGTGATCAAAAATCAACGGAACAGGCACTTGTAGCTCTTCAAGAAATTGTGCGGCGCTATCCACAAAGCGAATATGCGCAAGATGCACGGTTTAAAATTGACCTAACCTTTGACCATTTAGCGGGTAAAGAGATGGCGGTGGGCCGCGAATATCAGAAAAAGAACTCTTATGTAGCGGCCATAGGGCGATTCAGTAATGTTATCAATCGCTACCAGACAACGTCTCATGCGGCGGAAGCGCTACACCGGTTGACAGAATCTTATATGGCTCTTGGGGTTCTTGATGAGGCTCGAGCAGTAGCGGCAGTGTTGGGACATAACTATCCTGACAGTGAGTGGTATCAGGATAGTTATAATCTGTTGGTTGAGAAAGGTGTTAGTCTGGAAGCCTTTGCCAACGAGCAATCCTTGAACCCATCGTCTCAAGATAGAAAACCCTCAGCATCAGAAGATTCTTGAACTTAGGCGAGGCTTAGCTATGCTGGCCAGCTTGTTCATACGCGATATTGTACTAATAGATAGTCTCAACTTGGGCCTTGGGCGGGGATTATGTGCTCTGACAGGAGAAACTGGTGCAGGTAAATCTATCCTGCTAGATGCGTTAGGGCTTGCTCTTGGGGGTCGTGCTGATTCTGGCTTAGTACGGATGGGTGCTAAACAAGGCTCTGTGACAGCTTCTTTTGAAGTTTTTCCTGACCACCCTGCTTGTAGGCTATTGCGTGAGAGGGACATGGAGTGTGAGGGGGTTCTTGTTTTGCGGCGTACGCAAACAGGTGATGGTCGCACTCGTGCCTTTGTGAATGATCAGCCTGTGAGCGTCTCTTTATTACGGCTACTGGGAGCACTGTTAGTTGAAGTGCATGGCCAGTATGACACGTTAAGTTTGCTTGATGAGGCATCTCAGCGTCGTATGTTGGATGCCTATGGCGAGTATGTGCCGCTTTTGGAGGAAGTGCGTGTTGCTTATGAAGCGCGTTATGAGGCGCGGGTGGCGTTGGAGGCTTATGAGGCGGAGGCCTCGCATTTAACTGGTGAGGTGGATTATCTTGAGCATAGTGTTAATGAATTGACAGCTCTCAATCCTAAAGTTGGTGAAGAAAAAGAACTGGCGGGGACAAGAGAGTTTTTAAGACAGGGGGCTGCCGTTACATCTTTTCTGTCGCAAGCCCTTGATATTCTCGGGCAGGATAACAATCTTGAGAATAGCCTTGGGTCTGTGGTGCGCCATCTGGAGCGGTTGGTGCCAGAAGGAGGTGGTCAGTTAAACGAGATTATAGAGACTCTGGATAAACTCTTAGCCGAGATGGAGGATGCCCGTCATGTAGTAACCGCTATTGTAGAGCGGTTGGCAGACAAGTCCTCGGAGTTAGAAGAGGTAGAACAACGCTTATTTGCGTTACGGGAGGCAGGTCGCAAATATAATATACAACCAGATGAGTTAGCAGACCTTTTGGAGAAATTTCAAACCCGGTTGCGCTCGACTGAGGTTCAAGTTGATAGAGGTTGTGAGTTGGCGGCCTGTCTAGATAAAGCTGTTGCCGCCTATACTCAATCTGCGGAGGTTTTGTCAAAAGCGCGGATTAAGGTGGCGGGAAGGTTAGACAAGGAGGTCTGTCAGGAGTTTGAACCTTTGAAATTAGGCGGTGCTATATTTGTGACTCGTGTTGAGCGTCCTGAAAATTTGGACGAAACACGTGACGGTGGTGTTGAAGGCTGGGATAGAGTATACTTTGAAGTAGCCCCCAATACTGATTTATCTCTCGGGCCATTGAATCGTATTGCCTCAGGAGGTGAATTATCGCGCTTTATGCTGGCACTGAAAGTGACGCTAGCTAATCGGGGTGTGATGCCAGTTATGGTGTTTGATGAAATTGACCAAGGCATTGGTGGTGCTGTTGCAGATGCCGTAGGTCAGCGTTTAGCGCGCCTTGCACAGAAAACTCAGGTGCTGGTGGTCACTCATGCTCCACAGGTGGCGGCACGAGCGGATAAACATTTTTCTATTTCTAAGGAGCAGAATGATATGACTCTCACCTCGGTGCGGGTGGTATGTCTTTCGGAAGATGATCGTTTAGAAGAAATCGCTCGTATGTTGGCAGGGGCGCGAGTTACCGAGGAGGCTCGTGCTGCTGCCAAACGCCTGTTGAAAGAAAGGCTTTCGTAATAATTACTATGGTGCAAAAACGGGCAGAAAATTGGATTTCTGTAGACACCCTAGATGAGACAGGGGCAGCACAAGAGCTTGAACGCTTAGCGCGGGAGATTGCAGCACATGATGTACTCTACTATCAAGAAGATGCACCTGTAATCTCGGACGCCGCCTATGACGCCTTGCGCCGCCGCAATGAGATTCTGGAGGCAAAGTTTCCTGACCTTGTCAGGCCTGACAGTCCAAGTTTGCGGGTAGGGGCGACTCCTATTGAGGGGTTTGGTAAGGTTTCGCATGAAGTTGCGATGCTGTCACTGGATAATGTTTTTGATGAAGACGGTATGGCAGCCTTTATTGACCGTGTGCGTCGTTTTATGGGATTTCCTGAAGAGAAGGTGGTGGAGGTTGCCGCTGAGCCTAAAATTGATGGATTATCAGCGTCTTTGCGGTATGAGGCGGGGGTGTTTATTTTAGGGGCAACACGGGGTGATGGTCAGGTAGGGGAGAATATTACTGCTAATTTGCGCACGGTAAAAACAATACCCGAACGTCTTGAGGGCGAAAGCGTGCCTGATGTGGTAGAGGTGCGGGGTGAGGTTTATATGGGGCGGGCAGATTTCGAGAGACTTAATGCCGAACGGGAAAAAGAAGGCGAGGATCTTTTTGCTAATCTCCGAAATGCAGCGGCAGGGTCTTTAAGGCAGTTGGACTCAAGTATTACGGCGCGGCGTCCTTTGGGGTTTTTTGCTTATGGGCTAGGGGAGATCAGTGAAGTGCTCTGGCAAAGCCAGCAAGAGATTCAAGACAGTTTGCGCGGTTGGGGGTTTGTAACGCCTCCCTATAGTCGGTTATGTAGTGGAATGAAGGATATGTCGGGGCTTTATGATGAGTTGAGGGTAGCACGTCCCGATTTAGATTTCGATATTGACGGGATTGTCTACAAAGTCAATTGCTTGGATTGGCAAATCCGTCTAGGCACAGTTTCTCGTGCGCCCCGTTGGGCGGTGGCCCGCAAGTTTCCGGCAGAGCAATCTATAACTATACTGAAGTCTATTGATATACAAGTAGGGCGAACAGGAACTCTAACGCCAGTTGCCAAACTGGAACCTGTCAATGTAAGCGGTGTTATAGTATCTAATGCCACTCTTCATAATGAAGATGAAATAACCCGCAAAGATATCCGTGTGGGTGACAAGGTTGTTATCCAACGTGCCGGTGATGTCATACCACAGGTGGTAGAGGTATTAAAGGATAAGCGTCGCGGAAAAACGCGGCGGTTTGCGTTTCCAGAATGCTGTCCCGTCTGTGACAGTAGAGCAGTGCGGGAGGAAGATGAAACAGGCGTTCTTGGGGCAGTTCGCCGATGTGAGGGAGGGCTGGTGTGTCCGGCGCAAGCCGAGGCACGGTTGAGGCATTTCGTTTCTCGCAATGCTTTTGATATAGAGGGCTTGGGAAACAAACAGATTGCTGCTTTTTTCAAAGATGGTTTGATAAAGCGCCCAGATGATATTTTTACACTTGTTGCTCATGATGAAAAGAGCAAAGCAAAGTTTGCCAGCCGTGAGGGATGGGGGGAGTTGTCTGTTAGTAATTTATTTGTTGCTATTGAGGCACGACGTAAAATCTCTCTGGAACGATTTTTGTTTGCTTTGGGTATTCGTCACATAGGAGAGATGATGGCGCGCCGGATAGCACGTCACTTTGGTAGCCTTGAGGCATTGGAGGCAGTGATGGATGCTATTGTGGGAAGTTTTAACAAGAAAACTGGGGAGGCATGGGAGCGGTTGATGTCCATTGAGGGTATTGGAGAAAGAGTCGCTCGTGCGGTAGTAGTTTTTTTTGAAGAGGCACACAATCGAGATGTCTTGAAAGGTCTGAAGGAAGCCGGTGTTATGCCACAGACGGTAGCAAAAGTTGAAAGCGATGCTACCTCGCCCTTAGCAGGTCAAACGATTGTTTTTACTGGCGCTTTGGAACACCAGACACGTCTAGAAGCCAAGGTTTGTGCTGAGATGTTGGGGGCCGAGGTATCCAGTGCTGTCTCTAAGCGCATTGATATTGTGGTTGCTGGAGAGGGTAGCGGCTCAAAACGTAAAAAGGCGCAAGAGCTAGGACTTCGCATCATTGACGAAGCAAAGTGGATAGCTTTGTCTCAAAGAACATAATTATCGGGAGATACACTTATGAAATTGTATATGGTTTCATTAGCCCCCAACCCACCAGGTGCTTTTGGAAGGTGATGTTGTGACACGTCATAAGATGTGAGATTTAGAGTGTATTGTTGAGATGCGGCGGTTAATCCTATAGGGGCTTATGCCCATATTAAAGCCCGCCTCTTGGATTTCCTCCTGACCCTGTTAGTTCTGCTGAAATTAAAAAGCAGACATAAATACCTCTTGATTATCTTGAGGGGTTGCTGGCTGACTGTAGGACATGCATAGGGGGCGATAGAGTGTGCATGGTTGACTTTATGCTTCAGATTGGCTTGCAATTCGTACGTTACATTGGGGCGGATATACCTCTAGACCTCAGCCTTGTGAATAGGATGAATACTATCGTGCTCTCCCCGTTTCTCAAACTGTTTTGCGCTGGTAGATATAAAACGCTACAAAGCGCGGGTGGCATGCTCTAGCCAGAGGCGAGTTTTGTCATCTACCAAGGGAGATATCTCATCACGCACACGGGCATGATAGGTATTAAGCCACGCCAGCTCATCGCTCAAGAGTTGTGTTTTTACAACCAGTGATAAGTCAATGGGTGCAAGGGTTAAGATTTCAAATCCCAACATGAGTTGCTCACCGCCATCAAGCTTTTGGGGTGCTTGCACTACCAATAAATTTTCAATCCGGATACCATAGTCTCCTGCTTTGTAATAGCCGGGCTCATTGGATAAAATCATGCCAGATTGAAGCGCAACAGAGTCCATATTGCTACTAATACGTTGTGGCCCTTCATGGACTGATAGATAACTGCCAACGCCGTGTCCTGTGCCATGGCCAAAATCCAACCCCGCCTGCCATAAAGGTAAACGTGCTAGTGCATCTAATTGTGCGCCGGTGGTCTTATCGGGAAACCGAGCTCTGGCCAGTGCAATGTGTCCTTTGAGGATCCGTGTAAAGCGGTCTTTTTGTTCATCAGTAGGCGTACCAATTGCAACAGTGCGAGTGACATCGGTAGTACCATCGGCATATTGCGCACCTGAGTCCACCAGATACAGCATATCCGACTCAATAGGGCGGTTGGTCTTTTCTGTCACTTGATAATGCACAATAGCTCCATGAGAACCAGCACCAGATATAGTGTCAAAACTAAGGTCCTTAAGAGCACCACTTTTGGCGCGAGCCTCTTCAAGAAAGTGAGCCGCGCTAATTTCGTCTACTCCGCCTTGGGGAGCTTGTTCCTCCAACCAGCACAGAAAAACCGCCAGCGCTACCCCATCTCTTTTGTGGGCGGCACGCGCACCAGATATTTCTGTTGGGTTCTTGCAGGCTTTGGGTAACAGGCAAGGGTCGAGTCCGTGAATGCTATCAGCACCGGCATCTTTCAATCGTTGCGCTAACAAATCGGCAGTAGAGGTGGGGTCAAGATGCACGCGGCCTCCTTTGGCTCCTATAGATTCCAGTGCAGGAAATAAATCAGCGGGGGGGCACGGGCGAATGCCCTTGTCAAGGTTTGCTAAAAGCTCGTTGCCAGTTTTGTCGGGGTTAACGAACCAATCAATGCTGCTATCTGAATAAAGTAGTGCGAAGGACAACACCAAAGGTGTGTGGGGCACATCCAACCCACGCACATTAAGAAGCCATGCAATGGAATCCGGTTGGGTTAATAGGGCGGCTTGAATGTTATCTTTGATTAGAGTTGCAGCAATAGATTCGCGCTTTGAAAGGGAGTCTCTTCCCGCTAGAGCAAGGGGGTGTGCTACGGCAGGGGTGCAAGGTAAAGCTGGTCGGTCGTGCCAGAGTGCATCAATAGGGTTGTCCTCAATGGCCACAAGCGTTGCACCTACCCGTGTGCAAACCTCTCTGATGTGGTGTGCCTCATTGACAGTATGCAACCATGGGTCATAGCCAAGGGTTATGTTCTCTTCAAGGTTTTGTGCTAGCCAGCTTATCAGGGACGTTTTGGCTGTGAGACAGATTTCATAGAGGGTTTTATCTACTTGAATTCCGGCTTGCAGCACATAACGTCCATCAACAAACACGGCGGCTTTTGATCTTAATAGCACGCCACTTCCGGCTGAACCGGTAAACCCCGTAAGCCATGCTAGCCGTTCTGCGTGGGGAGGTAGATATTCATTTTGATATTCGTCAGCATGAGGCACAATAAAGCCATCAAGGGCGTAGGCCTTAAGGTGTTCTCGTAGGCTGATCGTTCGTGCAGCACTTGCGTTGGCGTCTGATGAATCCGTAAAATCCTGAAACATAATGGGCTTAAGTATGCCGCCACAAGACCACCCTGTGCAAGGGTAAAGCCCATGGTTGGATCAAGTTGTGACCTTCTCTACAAAATCCACCATGATTTTCTTAGAACCCGCCTTATCAAACTCAATAGTAAATCTGTCATCTTCAATGGAGGTTATATGGCCATAGCCAAACTTTTGATGAAAAATCCGCTCACCAGAAACAAAATCGCCTTTGCTTTTCGTTACGGAAATGGCGGAGTTTTTGCTCGCAGCACTCTGAGTATGATAGCGTTTTATCGTAGAGGGGGTAGGGGGAATATCCGCTATTATGATGTCGGTTTCTATGTGTTCTGGTGGTAGTTCATCAATAAAGCGAGAGGGAACGGTATGCACCCAGCGATTATAAACCTGCCGGTTGGCTGCAAAAGATATAAACGCCCGCTTTCTGGCGCGGGTAAGGGCTACATAGGCCAAGCGGCGTTCTTCTTCCAGCCCTTCAAGACCTGACTCATTAAGAGTGCGAGGGTGAGGAAATAATTCTTCCTCCCAGCCAGGCAGAAAAACAGCATCAAACTCAAGACCTTTAGCATTGTGAATGGTCATAAGAGATATGCGGCTTGCTACATCGCTTTGCTCAGCCTCCATCACGAGGGCTATGTGTTCTAAATAGGCCTCAAGGGTTTCAAATGGCTCCAGAGAGTGCACTAGTTCTTTGATATTATCTAGACGACCCGGGGCATCGGCTGTTTTAGCATTTTGCCACATGGTGGTATACCCCGCCTCATCTAGGACTTGTCTGGCAAACTCTGTAAGAGGTATAGTTTTGGTAACGTGACGCCATTGAGTCATCATATTCAGAAAATCGGTGAGAGAATATCGCGCCTGCGGGGTGAGGTCTTCCGTGGCTGCTAGTTTTTCTGAGGCCCCCATCAAAGAACAATTTTGCGCTTGCGCTAATTTATGAATGGTCTGTAGGGTGGTACTACCAAGCCCACGTCGCGGTAGATTGATGATTCTCTCAAAAGCTAAATCATCCGCTGGTTGATGAATAAGGCGAAAATAAGCGTTGGCATCACGGATTTCAGCACGCTCATAAAATCGAGGCCCCCCGATAACCCGATAAGGAATCCCGCGCTCCAAAAAACAATCTTCAAATTCGCGAGTTTGAAAACCAGCCCGCATCAAGATGGCCATTTCATTAAGATCATGTTGGTCTCGTTGCATGGCTTCTACATAATCAGCAATGAGGCGAGCTTCTTGCCCACCATCCATAACACTGCGTACGGAGACTTTTTCGCCTGCCCCTTGCTCCGTCCACAAGGTTTTTCCCAAGCGCGCCTTGTTGCCTGCAATCAATCCTGAGGCCGCTCCTAAGATATGCGGCGTAGAGCGGTAATTCAGTTCCAGTCGAATGATTTGAGCGTCTGGGAAATCCTTCTCAAAGCGCAAAATGTTGCCAACTTGCGCCCCACGCCAGCCATAAATTGATTGGTCATCATCCCCAACACAACAGATATTATGATGTTTGCGAGCTAACAACCTAAGCCAAAGATATTGTGCCGTGTTGGTGTCTTGATATTCATCTACCAAAATGTAGCGAAAATGCTTTTGATAAGACGTCAAAATATTTGGATAATTTTTCAATATTTCCAGTACCTCAAGAATTAAGTCACCAAAGTCAGCAGCATTGATGGTTTTAAGGCGCTGCTGATAGGCTTTATAAAGATCTATGCTCTGGCCATCAGCATAAAGGTGGGCGTCTTCTGTCGGTATTGTATCGGGTGTTAGGCCACGATTTTTCCAACCATCAATGTGAGCGGCCAACTGTCGAGCAGGCCAACGTTTTTCATCTATGTTGCTGGCCCGCACTAATTGTTTGAGTAAGCGCAGTTGATCGTCTGTGTCCAAAATGGTGAAGTTTGACTGTAATCCCGCCAATTCTGCATGACGGCGTAAAATCCGCGCTCCCATAGCATGAAAGGTGCCAAGCCACGGCATGCCTTCTACCGCTTCACCTCCCAACTGACTAATACGTTTCTTCATTTCTCTCGCAGCGCGATTAGTAAAAGTTACAGCAAAAATCTGGCTGGGCCATACCTTGCTATTCGCAAGCAACCAAGCGATACGGCTTGTCAGCACCCGCGTCTTGCCGGTACCTGCTCCTGCTAGAACCAGCGTTGGCCCATCTGGGGCCTCCACGGCAGTGCGTTGTGCCTTATTAAGGGTATCCAGCCAATTAGGAGTATTTTTTGGGGTGCTGTTGGAGAATACAGAGGGAAGGGTATCTGGCATAGGTGGGTTATCTAAGACATTCTAGATTAAGAGCACAGTGCAATGTTTTAACGATGCTCTTCAAGAGAAGTGGCGACGAGTTCATCATTAAAACGTTTCAAGGCATCATGATATGCCACAATACCAATGATTCGCCTTGATGTTTCATCTCCCGTTTCTACCTCATTGACAGGATAACTATCCAACTGTAAGCGCTCCATTAAGGTTAAGGCTCTATTTAAGCTGTCATTGGCATATAGAATCTGTCCGGTAATTTGGGGGACTTGCTGCCAGTCGGTGAGATTTCCTCTTTCGTCCGCTACTTTCATAATGTCTCCCACTAAAACCGTGTGGAGAATACGTTGATGTGGCCCGTCATTGAGAAAAATGCCTTGTCGCTCTAGCATACTGTGAAAATAGCTCTTTCCCATGATGATCCAAGTAAGGGCTGTGGCAATAGCGACGGTGAACACGAGGGCTAGGGTAAGCTGATAATCCCCCATCATCTCAAATATGATCAAACTTGTGGACAGGGGTGCTCCCAGAACAGAAGCTACCACTGCACCCATGCCGACAATAGCATAGAGTCCATGCGTGGATATAGTGTCTGGTAGGAAGAAGGCGAGCCCCAACCCAAATGCTCCACCAGTCATAGCACCAAGATAAAGAGAGGGGCTGAAGATACCACCACCCCCAAAGCGCCCGGCAAAGGTGGTGGCTGTAGAGATGATATTAACGACAATCAAAATTAGGAGAAGCATCAGGGGATACCCTTCTCTAAGGACAGCATCTGTTGCCTCGTAACCAACCCCCAATGCTTGCGGAAAGGCAATACCCATGGTACCTACCATCACTCCAGCTAGTGCTGGACGGCTCCACAAAGGGAGGGTAAATCGAATCGATATTTTTTCTGCAAAACTGTCCGCCGCAAAGCAGCTTTTCATAAAAACAATTGCAATAAAAGCGCACAGCACACCAAGCAGAAAGAAGGCGGGAAATTCATAATAAGACAAGATGTAATAATCGGGGATTGTGAAAGCTAAATCATTTTCCAGCTGATTGTGGATGACAACGGTTGCTGAAAAACTGGAAATGGTAATAGGAACAAAGGCGCGTATGGCCATATGGCGCAAGATAATTTCATGGGCGAACAAAATACCTGCGATGGGAACATTGAAAGAGGCCGAAACGGCTGCTGCTACGCCGCATCCCCGTAATATTCTCCTAGCGCGTGGTGGTAGAGAAAAGCGAGTGACAAAAGCATCGGCAAGGGTAGATCCCAAATGCACCGCAGGCCTCTCGCGTCCGGCGCTAGCACCGCCTCCCAGTGAGAGTGCCGTTAAGAAAGCATTCATCAACCCGTCTTTCAGTGGGAGTTGTCTGCCTCCATGAGCATGAGAGACAATAAAGTCTGTCACGTTTAAAAAACGATGGCGTTTCATTACAAACTGTAAGCATACCCCGCCAGCAATCCGGCCATGGCTGGTCCCGCCATAATTTGCCACCAAGGTAAGGTAGAGGTGATTGAGGTCATAGTTTTCGGTAGCTCTGAGCCTGTCCAGACATATTGGGTGAAGTTGATTAACATCCGAAATAACCAGATGGCATAAGCTGTAGCAATGCCGATAATAAGGGCTAGCAACCAGATAAGAGGACGACGTTCTGTCATTAGAGTGCGCCAAGGCCCGGTAAGAGCGCTTTTTAAAAAAGCGATGATTTGCTTTAAAAAATCCATCAGTTCAATGTAGTTTTTTGTGACCCAAACCAATACTACGACCCGCTTGGGGGGATGCGTGAGGGTATGGACTCTCTGCTTAATCCGCAGGGCTAATCATATCTTGTGGATTAACAAGTCGGTCAAAATCTTCCGCCGTCACATAACCCAGACGTAAGGCCTCACCCCGCAAAGTAGTTCCATTCTTGTGGGCTGATTTAGCAATTTCCGTTGCCTTGTCGTAGCCAATATGCGGGGCTAGGGACGTCACCAACATCAAGGAGCGCTCCATAAGGGATTTAATATGGGCTTTGTTAGGCTCTATGCCGACAATGCAATTATCTGTAAAACTAACGACAGCGTCACCCAACAGGCGGATGGATTGTAGCAAATTATATATCAAGACCGGTTTGAAAACATTTAGTTCAAAATGTCCCTGACTACCTGCCATCGTAATGGCGGTGTGGTTTCCCATAACTTGCACGCAAACCATGGTCATGGCCTCGCATTGGGTAGGATTAACCTTGCCGGGCATGATAGAAGAGCCAGGTTCATTTTCCGGCAGAGATAATTCGCCAAGACCAGAACGAGGGCCAGAGCCCAGCAAGCGAATATCGTTGGCGATTTTGAACAGCCCAACCGCAATCGTATTAAGAACGCCGGAGGCCTCCACGATAGCATCGTGGGCTGCAAGGGCTTCAAACTTATTGTTAGCGGTTTTGAACTCTAGGTTAGTTATGCGGGATACTTCTGCGGCAAAGGCTATGTCAAAGCCTTTCTTGCTATTGAGGCCTGTACCTATGGCCGTACCACCCTGAGCTAAATGACGTAGACGGGGCAACGCATCCTCTAGGCGTTCTATAGCGTATTGAACCTGTGCGACGTAGCCGGAAAACTCCTGACCAAGGGTGAGAGGTGTTGCATCTTGCAGGTGGGTGCGTCCGATTTTGATTAAGCTCATCCAGTCGTGCGACTTAGCTCTGAGAGCTTTCAACAAATGCTGTAGATTGGGTATCAGCTGGCGAGTAATCTGCTCTACGGTGGCGATGTGCATGGCGGTTGGAAAGGTATCGTTGGAGGATTGCCCTTTATTGACGTGGTCGTTGGGGTGTACGGGATCTTTGGAGCCTTTTTCGCCGCCGAGTATTTCAATGGCGTAGTTGGCGATGACTTCATTGGCGTTCATGTTGGATTGAGTACCGGAACCTGTCTGCCAGACTGCCAGAGGAAAATGATTGTCAAGAGCGCCATCTGATACTTGTTGTGCAGCTTTGATAATTGCCCTACCTATTTTTTCATCTAGAATGCCTTGAGACATATTCACTTGTGCAGCGGCTTGTTTAATAATTCCAAAGGCGCGTATTAGGGGGGGTGGCATGGTTTCACCGCCGATTCTGAAATTGCTGAGAGAGCGTTGGGTTTGAGCACCCCAATATCTATCGGTGGGCACCTCAAGGGTACCGAAGGAGTCAGTTTCGGTGCGGGTGGTGGTCATGGCTAGGTTGCTCCTTGACTATTGGTCTTGATTAGGTGCTCTTTTTTTGCGGAAGCTATCAAGAGAGACAATGCGACTTTGTTCTCCTTGTTCTTCTGGGGTCTGTTCATCGTAGTTGTTGTTCTTACTATCATCTTTGTTGTCGTCACTTTCGGCTAAGTGCAAACCAAATTGAACCTCCGGGTCAGCAAAAGAGGTAATGGCCGCGAAGGAAACACTAACGGTTTCGCGAATATCGTTAAAGGATAATATTACGGAGAACTCACTCTCTCCAACGGTTAACTCTTCAAACTGATGTTGCAAGACGATGGTCATTTTTTTGGGATACCTTTCGCGTAACCTATCAGATAAAGAGATATCCGAGCGGTTGGTCTTAAAGCCAATGTAAAAGTGATGTCCGCCGGGCAGCCCTTCGCGGGCGGCAAACAACAAGGCTTCACGAACAATACTACGCATGGCTCTTTTGGTTATCTGATCGTAGCCTATAAGATCTTTGGGCGGTTTTTGATCCATGTGGTTGACCTCATGGTGAACAGCAACCAACAATAGCAGAAATACAAATCAGTACCAGAGAGTAGCGGCGGGCTTCTGTTGCCGGGTGCCCGCCTGACCCCGCCTGACCGCGCGACCGGTCAGGACGTTATTCGAAGCTGTCGCACTGCTTATGCAGCGAGACGTGCTTCCGCATAGTTGTCGTTGGCAACTATAAAGTCTGGCCCGATAACAGTGGTGCCATGCCGAGCGAAAGAGCCGCTTTTACACCCTCGTCGATCCTATCTCGCCCCCAAAAAATCAAACTGCCCATTGTGAAAGATTATGTGGATAAATGGTGGAGGCGCCGGGTACTGCCCCCGGGTCCGATGAGTTTATTATGCGATTCGTTTATCGCTATAGCTGACAGAGTCAGCCTGTTAACTATAGGGGACAGGGGTGAGAAATGCAAACACGCCCTTCTGGGATGAGTCGCAAAGAGCGAAGTGTAAAAAACCTAAAAGAGTGTGTTGAGAGAGTTAACACGACAGAGGAATGATGAGAAATTGATGGCATAAGGCAAGGTTTCGCAGATACTGTCGTTCATGCGCCAGTATCTTGAATTCATGGCTGATATTCTGGAAACTGGCGTTGATCGGACAGATTGCACTGGTACTGTGGGGCTTGAAGCGTGTTTGGACGTCTAATGCGGTTTGATCTGGCGGATAGTTCTCCTCTCCTTACAGCAAATTGTTGTGGTTTCTTCAGGGTGATACGAATGTTAGCACCTTAAATGATAATGGTGTGATTATTTGGGACGAATGGGCCGATGAGAAGGGTGATCTTGGTTTGGTTTATGGCCATCGATGGCGTTTCGTGGTCGGGACGTAATGGTGAAGCCATTGACCAAATAAGCACAGTGGTGAATAATGCAAAAAAGCAATCCGAACTTGAGGCACCTTATTGTGAGTGCTTGAAATACCGGTGACCTTGAGGATATGGCTTTACTGCCGTGTCATTGCTTGTTTCAATTTCATGTAGCGGAGGGGCCAGTTGTCCTGCCAATTGTGCCGACGCTCAGCGGGTTTTTTCTGAGAGTACTGTTTAACATAGCCTCCTACGCCTTGCTTTACGGCCATAATGGCGCTAAAGTCAGGCGAATTTATTCATACGATGGGAGATGCATACCTCTATAAGAACCATTTCACTCAAGTGCGCCAGCAGTTTTAAAGCGCACCCCCAAACCTTTGCCGGTTCTTTTTATGAATCCTACCATCAAGGATATATTCAACTTCCGTTATGAAGGTTTTTGAATTGTTTATCATAGGCACAAAATAGAAGCTTCAGAAGGGCGTTATCGTGCTATGATGGAAGCATCAGAATTTTCTGTTTTAATTCAAACTGTAGAAACAGCCAATAAGAAGATCCTGTCTTCTCATACTCCCACTCCAGTGGGGGTATAGGGGCAAAGTGTGGGGGAGTATGCGTATAGCCCTTGTGGCGGCAGTAGCTGAAAATGGCGTCATTGGTTATAAAGGGCGTCTACCGTGGCATTTGCCGGATGATTTGCGTTGGTTTCAGGAGGTGACCATGGGCAAACCTGTTATTATGGGGCGGCTTACGTGGGAGTCGATTACGGTCCGAAGCGGCAAATCTCTTAAGGGTCGCGATAATATCGTGGTGAGCAGTGGAGCGTTGACTTTGCCAGAGGGTGCTTATGGGGTACGCTCTCTTGAGGAGGCGTTGGCGCGGGCATCTAGGCTAGCTGATAGGGCAGGAGTTGACGAGGTGGTGGCCATTGGTGGTCGCCGGATTTATGAGGCCGCTTTGCCTCGCTCAGGTCGGCTTTATTTGACGGAAATTGCGGCTTCTCCTGAGGGGGATGTATATTTTCCGCCTTTTGACCGGCAAGAATGGCGGGAAATTATGCGCAAAGCGCGCCCCCTTTCAGGAGATAACAACCTGCCGTACAGTTTTGTGGTGTTAGAGCGGAAAGAGGAGAACAGAGATGGTATCGTTCTCTCCGATTGAGTTTTGTGAGGTAGCTTCAGGTCTCTTGTTTCCTGAGGGGCCGGTGGTCATGGCAGATGGCAGCATCATTTTAGTTGAGATTGCCCGTGGTACGTTGAGCAGGGCAACGCTTGATGGACGTGTTGAGGTAGTAGCCAATTTGGGTGGCGGCCCCAATGGGGCGGCCCGTGGACCAGATGGGGCCATTTATGTTTGCAACAATGGAGGTTTTGCGTGGCACGATTACGAAGGAATGTTGATTCCTGGTGATATGGCCGAGGATTATTCGGGGGGTCGTATTGAGCGTGTTGAGCTGGATACAGGTCGGGTGGATGTACTTTATACGGCGTGCAATGGGCAACCTCTGATTGGTCCGAATGACATCGTTTTTGATAAGGCCGGTGGGTTCTGGTTTACCGATTTAGGTAAGACTCATGATCGGTTGCGAGACAGGGGTGCCCTTTATTATGCCAAACCTGATGGTTCACTTATTCGAGAGTGTGTCTACCCGATGGAAATGCCCAACGGGGTAGGGTTAAGTCCTGATGAAAAGACCGTGTTTGTTGCTGAGACAATTACAGGCCGGATGTGGGGATTCCCCATTGCCGAACCCGGTCAGATTGCCGGAGAGGGACATTCGGTATTGCCCAGAAGTGATGCCTTTATTATGGGGTCTTCTATTTTACAGTTTTTTGATTCGCTAGCGGTTGATGCCGAAGGACACGTCAATGTAGCGACCATCTTCAACAGTGGCATCACACGTATATCGCAGGATGGCCAGACCATAACACATATTCCTACCGATGACAGACTGACAACAAATATCTGCTTTGGGGGCGATGATATGAAGACTGCGTATATAACATTGTCTTCTTCGGGCCGTCTTGTAGCTGCCGATTGGCCGATAGCAGGCTTGATGCTTAATTATCAAGAAGTTTGATAGAAAAAATAGAGAATCATATACATGAGTAGAAAATATTATGTGGTATGGTGTAATCGTGCTTTAAGCACCCACCTTCTTAAGGTGCTTGGCGACAGTTTCTGCCAACGCCTTGAAGGGTTGTGCGCTGGGGCTATCAGGGGCACTCCCCATAAGGGGGCGGCCTATATCCATGCCTTCTTGAATCTCAATTTCCAGAGGAATATCTGCGAGTAACTCAAGGTTCAACTGTTCTGCCGTGCGGCGTACGCCTTCTTTGCCGAAGGGATAAAACTTATCTATCCCGCCGGGAGGCGTGAACCACGCCATGTTTTGCACAACACCAAGTACGTCTATACCGGTGCGACGAAACATATTAACGCTACGTCTTACATCTGCGAGTGCAACTTCCTGTGGAGTAGAAACAATCACAGCGCCCGTTAAGGGTACACGTTGAGCTAGCGTGAGCTGAACATCACCTGTGCCGGGTGGCATATCTAGTACCAGAACGTCCAAATCCCCCCATGCCACGTCTTTGAGGAGTTGAATAAAGGCGCTTTGCACCATCGGTCCACGCCAGATAACCGGCGCATCTTCCTCTACCAACAAACCGATGGACATACACTTCAGACCGTATTGCTCCATGGGAACAATTTTTTTTCCACCATCACTGTCAGGCTTACCGGTAAGACCCATCATGCGAGGCAGGGAGGGACCATAGATATCGGCATCCAAAATACCAACCCGCAACCCAAGAGCAGCAAGACCAAGGGCCAGATTAACAGCTACCGTAGATTTCCCCACGCCGCCCTTGCCACTGGCCACCGCCACAATAGAGTGAATGTTCTTAAGGGTGAGAGCCTCCTTGAACTTCTTCCCATCCGGACAATGGCCATGTCGTTTGGGGAGAGGGGGAGATGCAGATGCGGGGGTGCCCGTCTCTCGATGTGCTGTCAAAATAACGTTAGCCTCTTCTATATCCAGTGCGTGGCGCAAAGCCTCCTCACAGGCAATACGTAACGACTCATACTCCTGAATTCGTTTAGGCTCTTGAGCATGCTCAGAAGGCACACTGAGAATAACGCTCATTCGCTTCTTATGAACAGTAAACCCTTGTAGCAAGATATCGGCACAAGAAGTGCCCATCGGCTCCTCTGGCGCAAGTTCTTTCGGTATGGCCACGTGTTTAAGAATATTACCAATCTCCTCGCGACTTATTGATAATGTCATGGTGCTTTCTCGGTGGTTCCCTCAAACGTAAGGCCATAAGGGCTGAGTGTTGCGCCCTGCTAGATACTGCCTTACAATAGATACCTATTACATAGTGTGCCATGAAATTAATCTTCACGGGAGTTTTTATGTCTTGGAACGATCAAAACAGCGGTGGGAATCATCCCGGTCCTTGGGGGCAAGGTTCGTCCTCACCTCGTGGCGGCGGCCAGCACCCACCAGATTTGGAAGAAATGCTACGCCGTGGTCAGGAACGTCTCAAGGCAGTTCTACCATCAGGGGCACCCCCTAGCCGAATTGTGATTATCAGCCTGTTGGTTCTGATGGCCCTATGGGCAGCGAGTGGTATCTATCGGGTTTTGCCAGATGAGCAAGGTGTTAAATTGCGCTTTGGTCAGTTGGTAGAAACTACACTGCCGGGTTTGCATTATCATATCCCCTGGCCGATTGAGACCGTACTCACCCCTCAAGTAACCCGCGTTAACCGAATGGATATCGGTATCCGCGGTGATGATTATTACAGTCAAAGTCCGGGTGTGCGGCGGGATGTGCCGGAAGAAAGCTTAATGCTTACCGGCGACGAAAACATTGTGGACGTAGATTTTTCTGTGTTCTGGGTTATCAAGAATGCGGGGGATTATCTATTTAATGTTGAGAATCCACCGGCAACAGTTAAAGCGGTGGCAGAGAGCACCATGCGTGAGATTGTTGGCAAGAGTGACATTCAGCCCATCCTAACTGAGCAACGCCAAGACACAGAAGAAGCGGTGAGAACCTTGATGCAGGAAACTCTTGACCGTTACGGCACGGGTATTGAAATCACAGAGGTTAAGATGCAGAAGGTTGACCCGCCCGGGGCTGTGATTGATGCCTTCCGTGATGTACAGGCAGCACGGGCAGACCAAGAAAGAGTGCGTAATGAGGCCAACGCGTATCGTAACAAAGTGGTGCCGGAATCTCGTGGTACGGCGGCTCGGTTGCGCAATGAAGCTGAGGCCTATCGTGAAGAAACAGTTGCTCAGGCTGAGGGCCAAGCGCAGCGGTTTATTGCCATTTATAACGAATATAGAGATGCCCGTGATGTCACCCGCCAACGTATGTTTTTGGAGACTATGGAGCGTGTACTAAAGCGCTCTGACAAAATTATCATAGATAGTCAGGCAGAAGGGGGACAAGGCGTGGTGCCTTATTTGCCTTTAAATGAACTACGGCGTAACCCTGAATCAGAGGGGGGGTCGCAATGAACCGGCTATTGGTTATTATTGGTGTTGTAGTGGCAGTTATCGCCGTTGTGGCTTACGCTTCTCTTTTTACTGTCAACGAAACGCAGCAGGCATTGGTGTTGCAGTTTGGTGATCCAAAAGACGTCAAAGAAACGGCAGGGCTTCACATTAAGTTGCCGTTTATTCAAAATGTTGTCTACATAGACAAGCGTATTTTGAACCTTACGTCTTCATCTGAGGAGGTTATTGCGTCAGATCAAAAACGTTTGGTGGTGGATGCTTTTGCACGATACAAAATTATTGATCCGCTTGAGTTTTATAAGACACTTGGCAGTATTCAGGCAGCAGAGTCTCGCTTGTCAACTTTGTTGAGTTCATCCCTACGTAGCGTGTTGGGTAAGGAATCTTTTGTTGCTGTGGTGCGTGACCAACGTGCTGAACTGATGCAGCGCATTCGTGCTCTTGTTAATCAGCAGGCTCAGTCTCTGGGTATTGAGATTGTCGACGTGCGTATTCGTCGAGCGGATTTGCCGGAAGCTAACAGTCAGGCGATTTTTCGTCGCATGCAAACGGAGCGTCAACAAGAAGCTGCTGAAATCCGCGCCATAGGACAGCAGGATTCTCGTGAAATCCGCGCTCAAGCAGATAAAGAAGTAACAGTTATTTTGGCGGATGCTAATCGCGATGCTGAAATTATACGAGGTGAGGGGGATGGTTGTCGCAATCGGATATTCGCCGCCGCCTATGGTCAGGATCCTGACTTTTTTGCATTTTATCGCTCTATGCAATCTTATGAAGAGGCTTTGAATCAAGGGGATACAGCGCTGGTTTTATCACCGGATAGCGAATTTTTCCGCTTTTTCAGGGACCCCAATGCAGCAACTGAACACAGTAGCAGGGTACCCCGTCCACAAACGACTTCTTCGTCCTTACCGGATTTTAGAGCCGGTCAGACATTGCGCAGTGAGTTCTGTCCTGAAGTAGACAAGATGAAGCCAGAAGTAGGCGCGTTGCCTGTCTCTCAAACGCCCTAATGATTAGTCATGTTGATGAATGATTTTCTGGTAGCCGTGGGGCTTCTTTTGATTCTGGAAGGTTGTTTTTATGCTTTTATGACGGAGCCTATGAAATATCTCATTCGGCGAGGTCTTGATCTTCCTGACAGCATAATGCGTATGGGCGGAGGTGTTGCTGTCATTACTGGTGTTATATTGATCTGGTTTATACGCAACTGATGTGGCGCAAATGAAGAAGTGAAAAGGAGTATGATGAAAAAACGTCAAAACAGTAGAAGCATCATAACGCCAGCGGGAGTTCTAGCTTTGTTTGCCTTGTCTATCAGTGTAGCTGAAGCGCGGGTTTCTCTGGAAAGTTTTGCTTCTTTAATAGAAGAATTATCACCTACGGTCGTTAATATCTCCATTAGTCAAAAAGTTTCTGGGAATAGCGGGTTTCGTGGTTTGCCGCCAGGGATTCCTCCTGGGACGCCATTTGAGGCCTTCTTTCGGGATTTCTGGGAACGGGGCGGTGAGGGAGACGCAAGCCCACTTCCTCCCCCCTCACGGCAGGTGAATTCACTGGGCTCTGGCTTTGTGATTGATCCTGATGGGATAATTATCACCAATAATCATGTCATTGCTAATGCGGATGAAATAACGGTCAATTTTACTGACGGAGAATCGCTGCCGGCAACGCTTATAGGTCGTGACCCTAGAACGGACCTGGCTGTGATTAAGGTAAAGCCGGGAAAAAAACTAGCTTACGCTAAGTTTGGCGATTCTGATAAGGCGCGAGTTGGAGATTGGGTATTGGCGGTTGGAAATCCCTTTGACCTTGGGGGGACGGTTACAGCGGGTATTATTTCTGCTGTTAATCGCAACATTAATGCGGGGCCATATGACAGTTTTATTCAAACAGATGCTGCTATCAATCGTGGGAGTTCTGGTGGGCCGTTATTTAATCTGGATGGTGAAGTAATCGGCGTGAATACGGCTATTATTTCACCTTCTGGCGGATCTATTGGCATTGGATTTGCGGTGCCGGCTTCTATTGCAGTTGGTGTCATTGAGCAGTTACGTAAGTATGGTGAGACTCGTCGGGGTTGGCTTGGGGTTCAGATTCAAACCGTAAGTGATGAAATTGCTGAGAGTCTTAATCTAAGCGAGGCAAGAGGAGCTATTGTGGCTTCTGTTGAATCTGGCAGTCCGGCAGATAGAGCAGGCATTGAAGCGGGGGACGTTATCTTGCAGTTTAACGGTATAGATGTTGAAAAGATGCGCGATTTGCCCCGCATTGTGGCTGATACACCTATTGGTGAGCAAGTCAATGTAATCGTCTTTCGTGATGGTGAAGAAAAAATCCTTGCGGCGGTGGTTGCTCGTCTTGAGGAGGGTGAAAGAGAGGTTGAGGCTCGAAACGAGAAAAAGGATGATAGCAAGGGTGAGGCACAAGAGATTTTGGGTCTTAAATTATCGGCTCTTGATGATAACTTGCGTCAACGTTATGGTTTGAATGAGGAGGCAAAGGGCGTTGTGGTTGTTGGGGTAGCACCAAACAGTCCAGCGTCTGAAAAATATATCTTGCCGGGTGCTCTTATTACGGAAGTAGGGCAGAATCCTGTGAACAGTTTTGAAGATGTGAAGGCGCAAATTAACAAGGCTCGTGACGAGGGTCGCCGTTCTGTCTTGATGAAACTTGAGAGTGAAGAGAGAGCACGGTTTGTTGCTCTGCGGCTGGATGATATCCCTTAACAGATCAACTCTATGAAGGGGTGATAATCTCCTCGGCAGTATAGCCTTGGATATAAAGTAGGGCTGTTAGGTCATTGTGCCTGATGCAAGCTGAGGCGGCAGTCTCTAGGATAGGTTTAGCGTGAAAGGCAATTCCAAGACCTGCCCCGCGCACCATATCTAAATCATTGGCCCCATCGCCCACTGCTACTATTTCCTCAGGGGTTAATCCCAAGGAGGTTCGCATTTCTTGCAAGAGGCGGTATTTGGTATCCCGTCCTAAGATTGGCTCCTCTACTTTTCCGGTAAGGCAGTTATTCTGCTGAAGCAGAACATTCGCCCGATGATAATCAAAACCTAAAGCCTTAGCAATTTTGTTGGTAAAATACGTAAACCCCCCTGATACGAGAGCTGTAGTTGCGCCATGAGCGCTCATGGTGGCTACAAGAGAGTGCGCTCCGGCAGTGAGGGTGATGTGCATGTGCCAGACATCATCTAGCAGAGAGACAGGTTTGCCCGCCAACAAAGCAACCCGCGTTCGCAAAGCTTCTTCAAACTCAATCTCACCTGTCATGGAACGGCGGGTGATTGAAGCCACTTTATCACCCAGGCCGGCTTTTTCAGCAATCTCATCAAGACACTCTTGCTCAATGATGGTGGAGTCCATATCCGCCAGCAGCAGTTTTTTGCGGCGTCCCCCAGTGGGTTGTACCACGACATCAAGAGGCAAATCTTTTAGCACTCTCTGCACAGCGGCTAGCGCTTCGGAGGGGGCAGGGGTATTAAAGGGAATATCACAGGCTTTATGGGGGGCAAGCCAGCGGGGTTCTCCTGCCCCTTGCACAGTAGCGGCGGCTTGCATTACAGTTTTATCGTTCAAGGCGGAACTATCTGATCTGCCAATCAGTGTCATAATGTATTTCATCAGTTCTCCCGTCTATGCACTTTGATTTTTGGGTGAAAAACACTCCATCTTGAATCTTGACAATATTCTGCATAATGCCAAAGCTTAATATCCCCCTCATTCTTATCACAGGACCAACCGCCTGCGGCAAGTCTGCCCTAGCGCTTAAATTGGCAAGTGCTTTTAATGGAGCCATAATCAATGCTGATTCCATGCAGGTATACCGCGAACTGCGAATTTTAACTGCTCGCCCCACACCAGAGCAAGAAACCCAAGTTCCTCATCATCTTTATGGAATGATACCGGCCTTACAGAGGTTTTCTGTTGCGGCATGGCTGGAGGTCGTCCGCCGTACCATCAATGAAGTTGCCGCTTTGGGGCAACTGCCCATCGTGGTTGGTGGCACAGGCCTCTATATGACGAGCCTCGTTAGAGGATTGGATGCTATGCCGGATATTCCCGATGTTATTCGCCGTGAGGTGCGGGATAGTATGGCCCGTGGAAGGGTGGAGGTAGCCTATGAGCAGTTAAGGGCCATAGACCCGTTCGCTGCTGCTCGTGTACATCCGCACGATACTCAGCGTATTGCCAGAGCATTGGAGGTTTTTCGGGCGACGGGTAAGTCTTTGACAGAATGGTGGCAGGAGTCCCAGTCTCTGTCACTGGCCTTGCCGAAGGGTTGGATAGGGTTGGTGCTGACATCTTCTCGGGGTTGGCTCCATGATAGAGGCGCACGTCGGGTAGAGAGGATGATAGCGGCAGGGGCTGTGGAGGAAGTCGCCACCCTTGCAGCCCTTGGGCTTGACCCGGCCCTTCCAGCCATGAAGGCCTTGGGAGTTAAGCCTTTGATGGCTTTGTTGCAGGGGAATATCTCCAAAAATGAGGCTTTAGAGGCCATAAAGACAGCTACACGGCGCTATGGCAAGCGCCAAGGGACGTGGATAAAACAAAATATGATTTCGTGGCAGACAATAAACTCGGAACAATTGGAAAATGATATAGATATAATTTTCTCTATTATTTCAAAAAAATTGTTGACCCTCACTTAGCAAAGCAGTACGTTATCCCGTTTTTCAAGGAAATTTAGTAGTTTCGCTGTCTGCTGTGGTGAAACATAGACATATAATCAAGGGAGGTTACATGGCGTCGGTTGAGATGAGCGGTGCTGAAATCGTTATTAAGGCTCTGAAAGATCAGGGGGTCAAAGTTGTATTTGGCTATCCGGGGGGTGCGGTTTTGCCGATCTATGACCGGCTGTTTGAAGAAACCGGCATTGCCCACGTGTTGGTGCGTCATGAGCAGGGAGCAGTTCATGCGGCAGAAGGATATGCGCGCTCTACAGGTAAGCCAGGCGTTGTGTTGGTCACATCAGGCCCAGGGGCTACCAATGCGATTACTGGTCTTGCGGATGCTATGATGGATTCAATTCCTGTCGTGTGTCTTACTGGACAAGTGCCAACTCACATGATTGGCAGTGATGCTTTTCAAGAGGCCGATACGGTTGGTATAACACGTCCCTGCACGAAGCATAATTGGCTGGTGCGGTCAGCGGACGTTCTTGCACAGACTCTCCATGAAGCTTTTCTGATTGCCACAAGCGGGCGACCAGGCCCTGTTGTGGTGGATATTCCCAAAGATATTCAATTTGATAGTGCGCTTTATAACCCGCCGGGTATTATGGCGCACAAACCTTACCAACCCACCTTAAAGGGTGACTTGAGCAAAATTAAAGAAGCTGTTGATATTGTCGCAGACGCCAAACGCCCAATTTTTTATACAGGTGGTGGCGTTATTAACTCTGGTCCGGCAGCCAGTCAATTGTTGCGGGAGTTTGTGAACTTAACGGGCTATCCCATCACCTCGACATTGATGGGGTTGGGAGCATATCCGGCTCTTGACCCGCAATGGTTGGGCATGTTGGGTATGCATGGTACGTGTGAAGCTAACAATGCTATGCACGATTGTGACGTGATGATTGCTGTTGGTTCTCGATTTGATGATCGGGTAACGGGTCGCCTCGATGCCTTTTCGCCAGATTCCAGAAAAATCCATATTGATATTGACCCCTCGTCTATCAACAAGAATGTTCTTGTTGATGTGGGCATTGTGGGCGATTGTGCTCACGTGTTAGAGGATATGTTGCGCTTGTGGAAAACCTCGGCCCATAACCCCGACAAGCAAGCTCTTGAGGGATGGTGGCAGCAGATTGATACATGGCGATCGCGTAAATCTCTGTCTTATAAAACCAGCGATGAGGTCATCAAGCCACAGTATGCGGTGGAGCGTCTTTATGAGCTAACCAAATCTCGCGATGTTTATATCACTACAGAGGTGGGACAACATCAGATGTGGGCGGCACAACATTATCATTTTAATGAGCCACAGCGGTGGTTGACGTCTGGAGGGTTGGGGACGATGGGCTATGGCCTACCAGCGGCTATTGGTGCTCAGATGGGGCATCCTGATGCGTTGGTGATAGATATTGCCGGTGAGGCTTCCATCTTGATGAATATGCAGGAGATGTCTACTGCTGTCCAGCATAGATTACCGGTTAAGGTGTTTATCTTGAACAATCAATATATGGGCATGGTGCGTCAGTGGCAGGAGTTGCTACACGATGGGCGGTATTCTCATAGTTATACGGCCTCTTTGCCGGATTTCATCAAATTGGCGGAGGCCTACGGGGCGTTGGGTCTGCGGGCAGAAAAACCGGATGAATTGGACGACAAAGTCTTGGCTATGATTGACTACACCGGACCAGTTTTGTTTGATTGTGTGGTAGATAAGGATGAAAACTGCTACCCCATGATACCTTCAGGTTCCGCTCACAATGAGATGTGGTTTGGGGATGAAGGGCAGGCTACGCCGGATGTGTCTGATGAAGGCAAGATTATGGTTTAGTACGTTTTTTGTTGGTATTTATCTTTTGAGAGTTCTTATGACTGAAGAGTTAAAAATTCAGAGTCATACCCTTGCCATATTGGTAGATAATGAAGCGGGTGCGCTTGCACGCGTTATTGGGTTGTTTTCTGGACGGGGTTATAACATTGAAAGCCTAACTGTAGCTGAGATTAGCTCTGAATATCACATGTCGCGCATTACGTTGGTTACCCGTGGCACGCCTATAGTAGTTGAACAGGTTAAATCCCAGTTAGGGCGTTTAGTTCCAGTTCACAAGGTGGTAGATTTAACTCGTGAGATGCTAGGGATTGAGCGAGAGATGGCCCTCGTCAAAGTAGCTGGTGTTGGAGAGAAGCGTGTTGAGGCTTTAAGGCTCTCTGATGGGTTTCGGGCACGGGTTCTGGATACTACTCACTCATCTTTTGTGTTTGAGATAACGGGCGCTCCGGATAAAATTGATGCCTTTGTGGATTTAATGCGCCCTTTGGGGCTAGTAGATGTATCACGCACAGGCGTTGTTGCCATTGCGCGCGGGCCTGAGCCTATGTAGACTCGCTTGGGTAAATTCTTTGTAAATCAGGAAGGCGGGAAGCGAATGCGTGTTTATTATGACCGCGATGCGGATGTCAATTTGATAAAAAACCGGAACATTGCCATTATTGGATATGGTAGCCAGGGTCATGCTCATGCCCTTAACTTGAGGGATTCGGGTATAGGTAATCTTGCTGTGGCATTGCGCACAGGTTCGTTGTCATCCCGCAAGGCAGAGGCCGAAAACCTGATAGTAATCAGTGTTGAAGAGGCCGCAGGTTGGGCAGATATCATAATGATGCTAACCCCTGATGAACTACAGGGTGATATTTACAAGAACTCTCTTGAAAAGACAATGAAATCTGGCGCTGCTCTTTTGTTTGCCCATGGCTTGAATATACATTTCAACCTTATAGAGCCGCGTTCTGACGTGGATGTCGTTATGATAGCACCGAAGGGGCCAGGCCATACGGTACGAGGAGAATATGTACGCGGGGCCGGTGTGCCTTGTTTGCTGGCTGTGCATCAAGATGCCTCTGGCAATGCGCATGATGTGGGGCTTTCTTATGCGGCTGCTTTGGGTGGTGGTCGGGCTGGTATTATTGAGACGTCGTTTCGTGAAGAATGTGAGACCGATTTATTCGGTGAGCAGGCTGTTTTGTGTGGTGGGCTTGTTGAATTAATCCGCGCTGGTTTTGAGACGCTGGTAGAAGCCGGATATGCACCAGAGATGGCTTATTTTGAGTGCCTCCACGAAGTGAAACTGATTGTGGATTTAATTTATGAGGGTGGCATTGCCAATATGAATTATTCTGTTTCTAACACAGCGGAGTATGGAGAATATGTTTCAGGTCCTCGGGTTATCAACAGGCATACAAAGCGTGAGATGAAACGTATTTTGGAAGATATTCAAAGTGGACGTTTCGCTCGTGATTGGATATTAGAGAACAAAGTCAACCAGACAAGTTTCAAGGCCTTGCGAGAGCGTGCTCAAGCTCATCCCATTGAGGAAGTTGGTCGTCGGTTGCGAGGTATGATGCCGTGGATTTCTGAAAACCGCCTAGTAGATGAGAAAAAGAATTAGCGACTAACAGTGTTAAATGTCCCGCCCTCGTAGCATATTGGTGCGGAATCTAGCAAAGATAATGGCGCTTAGTAGCAAGGTGAAGGTCAACAGAATAATGTAGAAAGACTAGGCCCAACACGATGGTCTTACCTGTAATAAGGGTAGGGTCAGAACAACTGGAATAGTAAGACCGATAGTACCAAAGGCTGGTCTTGAGCCAATATTGATAGTGTGTTGTAGTTGATTGGCGCGGGCAATTTGAATAGCAGTTAAGTTTTCCGGTCTTTGAAACAATTTGCATTTTTGCAAGGCAGTTGTGCATAAATATAGGCTATAATAGACGCCAAAGAGTATATCCACCGCTAGCACAAAATTGATGGATTGGAACGATTTACGATATTTTATGGCTGTAGCAGCTGCCGGAAGCCTTTCGGCTGCTGCCCAGAACCTGAGAGTCAACACCACAACGGTTCTGCGCCGCGTTGGTCGTCTGGAGAGTCTTCTAGACCAACGCCTTTTTGAGCGCGCTCGCTCTGGGTACCACCTGACCGCCGCTGGACAGCGATTGGTGGAAGCCCTAGACCCCGTCGAACAACGCCTAAATGCACTGGAGAGAGATGTGTTGGCAGGAGGCTCCGGCTCTGAAGGTGTGGTGCGGTTGACAGCTGGTGAGACTGTTGCAGGATATCTGCTAGCTCCCGCCATTACCCAAGGAACCCTGACGCAATCAGGTGTTATTGTTGACTTGATGGCAGAGTCTTTTATGGCCAAAGCCGCTGTAGCTCCCCGCATTATGAACCCTCTGCTGAATGCCGATATCGCTGTGCGTACCTCGCGGCCTACTCAAGGCGATATATTGGTGCGCAAAATCGGAGTCATGGCCTACGGTCTATATGGAACCAATAATTATATAGAGGCTCACGGACATCCCCACGAAACGGACGCTTTGCACACAGGACACAAGCTCATCGGATTCGCCCATAGCGAGCCACCTCTAGGGCCGGTCTGGCGGTTGTCGCGCATGGAAAGGAATATAGGAGGAGAAGATGGGACTATGGGGGAAACGGAGGTTGTCTTTCGGTCGTCTAGTGTTAGGGCACGCCTTGCGGTTTGTTTGGGTCATGGAGGATTGGCAGTGTTGCCTTGTCTGGTGGCTGACTGTGAGCCATCACTCACCCGCGTCTTTGGCCCAGAGCAAATTGGCTTTCTGGAATTATGGCTGTTGGTTCGCAATGATATGGCTCATGTGGACCGTGTGCGTCGGATAATGGATTTCATTATCAATACCGCTGAGGCCGCTCGTCCTGCTCTTATAGGCCATGAAGCTACAGCCCCTGTTTATCAATGATAAAGACTTGTGTTGGCTGAAAAAATATGTAATGGTGTGGAACACTATGATTATACAGGTAGCGGCAATGTCCATAGGGAACACAAAGAACTGGAAAGTCCAGAGCATGATGAGCAGTGATGCCGGTCAGTTACGAGTGCTTGTGCTACTCCTTATGCGCCCCTGAGCGTTGATAGACGTTCATAACGTAGGTCGGGCTCTCAGGGGATAGGTTTACCGAAACAAAAAGTCTGTTTCATAAAAGCAAAATTTTCATATACGTTAAGTTACGTGAATCGCCCATCCATCATGACAAGGCGTTATGATAGGCTCGGAGGTCACCGCAATAGGGATAAAGCCCATGACTGATAATTCAACCAAACCTCGTCAAGAAACTGGTGAGAAAATTGTAATTTTTGATACTACATTGCGCGATGGCGAACAATCGCCTGGTGCATCAATGACACTGGAAGAAAAAGTAGAAATTGCTCGCGTTCTAGATATACTTGGCGTTGATGTAATTGAGGCTGGTTTTGCCATCGCCTCTAACGGCGACTTTGAAGCGGTGCGGGAAATCAGCGCTACCGTGAAAGAGGCTACTGTGTGCTCCCTTGCTCGTGCAGGAGAGAACGATATTCGTCGCGCAGCAGAAGCGCTAGTGGGTGCACGGAATCCTCGCATTCATACGTTTTTGTCCACTAGTCCTATTCATATGAAGCATAAGCTGAAAATGGAGCCAGAAGACGTCCACGACGCTATTATTATGAGTGTTACCACGGCTCGTAATTTGACAGCAGACGTAGAATGGTCACCGGAGGATGCTACCCGCACAGATCATGATTTTTTGTGCCGATGTGTGGAGTCTGCCATCAAGTCTGGAGCTCGTACGATTAATATCCCCGATACTGTGGGCTATAGCGTGCCAGAGGAATTTTACGATCTTATCACCATGTTGCGGGAGCGTGTATCGAACAGCGATCAGGCGGTTTTTTCTGTTCACTGCCACAATGATTTGGGGCTGGGGGTCGCAAATTCTCTAGCCGGCATCGCTGCAGGCGCGCGGCAGGTAGAGTGTACCATCAACGGTATTGGCGAGCGGGCTGGCAATGCGGCTCTTGAGGAAGTCGTTATGGCCCTCAAGGTGCGTAACGATCGCATGCCCTATACAACAGGCGTCAATACGGAATTGCTGGCGCGAGCTTCACGATTGGTATCGTCTTCTACATCTTTTCCAGTGCAATACAATAAGGCTATTGTGGGGCGTAACGCTTTTGCTCATGAGTCAGGCATTCATCAAGATGGCATGCTGAAAAACAATCAGACCTATGAGATTATGAACCCTGAGAGTGTTGGGATTGCAAAGACGTCTCTGGTTATGGGTAAACACTCAGGCCGTCATGCGTTTCGAGAGAAACTTTCAGAGTTAGGGTACGATCTAGGAGCCAATGCTCTGCAGGATGCCTTTGCGCGGTTTAAGGATTTAGCGGATCGCAAGAAGCATGTGTTTGATGATGATATTATTGCTCTGGTTGACGATGGCATGGCGCGGGGAACAGACAGAGTAAAACTGGTTTCTTTACGAATTGTTGCAGGTACTGGGGAGAAACCTACCGCTGAATTAACCCTTGAAATTGATGGGCAGGAGCAAACGGCTGTGTCGCATGGGGATGGTCCGGTGGATGCAATTTTTATTGCCATTCGCAATCTATTTGCCCATGAGGCACGATTGCTTCTTTATGATGTGCATGCGGTCACCGAGGGCACAGACGCTCAGGCGGAGGTCAGTGTGCGGCTTGAAGAAAAAGGACGCGCTGTTACAGGGCGTGGGGCTGATACCGATACCATGGTCGCGTCAGCACGGGCCTATATCAGCGCTCTCAATCGTCTTCTATTAAAGCGCCAAAAACAAGTGCTGGAAGATATGGCACTTACCCAGTAGCGCTCTCCGTAGGGGCATTACAAGCGAGTTGCACCTTTATTTCAGTGGCGAATGTGGCCTTCAATGGCAGATTATGCTAGACGTTAGCCATGAGTAAGGCAGGGGTGGGCAAGAGAGTGCGTCACTGATTTTAGCTCTGTCTCACTGCCACCTTTGTTGAGAGGATGTTGAATTATTATGCTTTCCACTATTCTTGGTTTCTTTTCCGCTGATATGGCGATTGATCTTGGCACAGCAAACACATTGGTGTACGTCAAAGGACGCGGGATTGTTCTAGATGAACCGTCGGTCGTGGCTGTTTATGAGAAAGGGGGACGCTCAAAAGTATTAAGCGTTGGCGATGAGGCTAAATCAATGCTGGGTCGATCGCCTATGAATATTCGTGTTATTCGGCCTATGCGTGATGGGGTTATTGCAGACTTTACCGTCGCCGAGGAAATGATAAAATATTTTATCAGAAAAATTCATAACCGCCGCTCTTTTGCAAACCCTCTTATTGTGGTGTGTGTTCCTACCGGATCAACTACTGTTGAGCGTCGTGCCATTCAAGAATCTGCACTGGGGGCTGGTGCTAGAGGTGTTTTTCTAATTGAAGAGCCTATGGCTGCTGCAATAGGAGCAGGGTTGCCTGTTACCGAACCAACGGGATCTATGGTTGTTGATATAGGTGGAGGAACAACCGAGATTGCCGTTCTTTCACTGGGCGGTATTGTTTTTTCTAATTCGGTACGTGTTGGTGGTGATAAAATGGATGAAAGCATTATCCAGTATATCCGTCGGCATCATAATTTGCTCATTGGGGAGTCAACAGCAGAATCCATTAAACTGAAATATGGGAAAGCTACTATTTCGGATGAAGAGGCGGACAATGATCTGATTTTAATCCGGGGACGTGATGTAAGGGCTGGTATACCTAAGGAAATTAACGTTGAAAGTAATGTTCTTGTGTCCGCTCTGGCTGATCCGCTCAATCAGCTTGTTGAGGGGATCAAAGTGACATTGGAAGGAACACCACCGGAACTTTCTGCTGATATTGTAGATAAGGGTATTGTTTTAACTGGAGGCGGCGCCTTGCTTGGTAATCTAACGAAATATTTTTCGGAGGAATTAGGCTTACCGGTTTCTGTAGCTGATGAACCTCTTCTTTGTGTGGCGCTGGGAACGGGTAGGGCTCTTGAGCATATCAAAACTATGAAAGATACGTTATCGTAAAGCATTGACTGAGTTCTTAACATGAGGAATTTCAGTTTGTTGCCATGATAGCTATATCAAAAGTGTACCCCTAAAAGCACGGTGTAAGATACGCCTAAGTGAAAGATATTCGCTGTGAGAGCATTAAGCCAACTGTTACAAAGATTATCGCGTCTTTATGCACCGCTTTTGTTTTTTATTGTTATGGGGTTGACTCTTTTGATGTTTGGTCGCTTTGAGTCTTACTATTTAGAAAAAGCTAGCCAAATATCAATGGATGTTTTATCGCCTGTTTTGCTTATCATATCACGTCCAGCAGAAACTATTTCTCAGTGGGGTGAAGGGATTGAGAATTATTTTAACGTTTTTGACGATAATCAGAAGCTAAGAGAGGAAACAGCTCGTCTTAGAGTGTGGCGGGAAAGGGCATTACTGCTTGAATCTCGCATTGCTGAGTATGAGTCTCTTCTTAATGTTCAATCTGAACCGGAAATAACATATCTGACGGGCCGTATCATCAGCGATTCAAACAGTCCTTTTGTGCATACGGTTTTGATTAATATCGGACAAAATCAAGGTGTAGAAAACGGGCAGGCGGTTATGGATAGTCTTGGTCTGATAGGGCGTATTGTTGCAGTAGGCCGTTGGAGTAGTCGGGTGCTTTTATTGACGGATTTGAACAGCAGAATACCGGTATTGGTGGAGCCGGGTAATTATCACGCTATTCTTGCTGGGAAGAATACAGAGACACCGTGGTTAGCATATCTTCCTGCAGATCAAGAAGTAGAACGAGGTAATAGAGTTGTTACGTCAGGTTATGGGGGGTTTTTACCACCAGGATTACCTATCGGTATTGTGACAGAGTCACAAGAGGGCAAGTCTACGGTTAAGCTCTTTGCTGATTTATCAACCACCCACAACGTGCGTATTCTAAAATATAATTTGGATCTTGATGTTCCAAGGCATTCTGATAACTAAATTGAGAATAATGATAGCCGATATGAGAATTAAGTGTAATGGCTGATTTTTTTGGATGAGCTGGCCACAAGTAAAAATTATAGGTCCCCCAGACGGATTGTCTCATCGACTTGTACTTCTAGTGCTTGGTGTTTTGTGTGTTTTGCTTTCTATTGTACCGATTGCGAGTGGCCAGAGTATTTCTCTGTTTGGGGGATTACCTATCATGATGATTTATTTCTGGGCCTTAAGACAACCTAAAACCATGACCCCTCTGATAGTCTTTCTTATAGGGTTATTTCATGATTTTCTCATAGGGGCTCCCGCCGGATTTTATGCCCTTATTTATTCTCTGATATATGCCATCATGATTGCTCAAAGTGCCACGCGCATGCGCTGGGTTTTTGAGACAGCATGGTTAGGATTTGCAGTAGTAGTTATAATAGCTTGTGGGCTGACGGGTTTTGTTGGGTTCATTTTTATCGGTTATGGGTCAATTTGGGCGCTCATTATTAATAATCTGTTGGCGATAGCATTATATCCTCTTGTGAGCTTTATATTTGAAGCTCTTAACCTCCGGGTCTTTGCAGTAGTGGGAGTGGATAGACCATGAGCTATGACGATTTTTATGATACTGAACAACGCCAGTTGACACGGCGTATGATGTTACTAGGTGCGGGGCAAGCAGCATTATTTGGTGGTCTTGCGGCGAGGATGTTTTATCTTCAGGTCGTGCAGTATGATTATTACTCAATGCTGGCTGAAGACAATCGGATTAAAGTTCGTCTGTTAATTCCACTACGTGGCCGTATTGTAGATCGTAGCGGTGTTTCTCTAGCTGTTAATAGGCAAGAATTTCGTGTTGCTTTGGTTCCCGAATCTGTGGAGAGCATCCCCGATGCTCTTGATAAAGTTAGGGACATTATCACGCTGGATGAGGCGGTATACAACAGAGTTATAGAAAACGCCCAACAAGCTCCGAGGTTTGCCCCTATCACGGTGGCTAGTAATTTAACATGGGAGCAATTTTCCAAACTCAACATCAATGTACCGAATCTCCCAGGTCTGTATCCAGAGGTGGGGTATAAGCGCCATTATCCATGGCGTGGGTCGGCTGCTCATATTATTGGGTATGTAGGGGCTACCTCTCCTGATGATATCTCTTTTGAGGGTAAGAGTTCTGATGATGGTCAGACTGTTGATCCGTTGCTGAAATTACCGGATTTTCGTATCGGCAGGCGCGGTGTTGAAAGAGGTGTTGACCGCTTGCTACGTGGTGCTGCAGGGGTAAGTCGGGTTGAGGTTAACGCTTTTGGTCGTGTAATACGGGAGGTAGATCGAAAACTAGGAGAATCAGGTCGGGATGTAGCGCTAACGCTGGATATGGATACCCAAGCCTATGCTGCCCGTTTGTTAGAAGGTAAAAGTGGGGCTAGCGTGGTTTTGGATACTCAAAATGGCGACGTTATCTCTATAGTGTCCGCTCCATCGTATGATCCCAATGAGCTTAGTGATGGTATCACGCAGGAAAATTGGCAACGCCTTCTTCGGGACCCGAAAAAACCATTATTGGATCGCACGTTGGCTGGCCAATATCCGCCGGGGTCTACATTCAAACTTGTTGTGGTACTTGCGGCTCTTGAGAACAATATTATAAGTCCTTCCCTCAAGATAACGTGTCAGGGAGTTTATAGTTTTGGAGGACGGCAGTTTCATTGTTGGAAAAAAGAGGGGCATGGCACTCTTGATCTGGTGGGGAGCATAACACACTCTTGCGATATCTATTTTTACGAACTGGCCCGTAAGGTGGGAATTAACGCGATTTCTGATATGGCAGGTCGGTTGGGGTTAGGACAAAAGTTTAACATAGGCTTTGATATAGGTCTTGCGGAGCAAAGGGGAGGTCTTATTCCAACGCGAGATTGGAAGAAAGATAATTTTGGTGAGATTTGGTATGCGGGAGAAACATTGATTTTGGGTATAGGGCAGGGGTATGTGCTCACTACGCCGATGCAGCTTGCTGTTATGACGGCGCGCCTCGCTAGTGGTAATTTGGATCTAACCCCTCGGCTTGTGTGGAATGGGGAAAGGGCGGCATTGGGAGCACAAGATGTTCAAACGGCCTCTCCCAAATTGTCTGACTATGCTCTGAATGTGGTGCGGGAGGGTATGATTGCGGTTTCTAATACTCCCGACGGTACTGCTTATGGGGCGCGACTTAGGCTTCCGGGTGTAGCTCTGGCGGGAAAGACGGGTACCTCTCAGGTGCGTCGTATTACTGAAAGTGAACGTCTTACGGGTGTCTTGGACAATGAAGAGTTAGAGTGGAAAATGCGTGACCATGCTCTGTTTGTTGGTTATGCGCCGGTAGATAAGCCGCGTTATGCTATATCTGTTGTGGTAGAGCATGGGGGGAGTGGATCACGGGTGGCGGCTCCTATTGCTCGTGATCTGATGACTCACGTTCTCAAGCGTGATCTGACATCGCTTGGGCCTTATAGTCAGGATGTTTAAGGCAGAGCTTTTGAGGGGGTAGGTTGAATGTTTAATTTAGCTACACAAAAGGTACAAAGTGATACGCTGTACGGAAAAGTTCAGCGTATAGACTGGGGTTTAGTCTTGGTACTGACATTGCTTGCTGGTGTAGGTTTTGCTCTGTTGTATTCGGCCACTCGTGGTGTTCTGGAGTCGTGGCCTATTCAGCAAATGATACGCTTTTCTATTGGCATCGTGTGTGCCACAGCCGTAGGGTTGGTGAGTTTGCGCGTTTGGCATGGGATAGCATGGTTATCTTATGGTGCGGCTTTGTTGTTGCTTATTCTGGTTCCCTTATTGGGGGGGGCCACTACGGGGGCTCAGCGCTGGTTGGATTTAGGAATCATAAAATTTCAACCCTCGGAGCCTATGAAATTGGCTCTGATTTTAGCGCTGGCGCGTTATTACGAGAGTTTACCCGCTAAAGATATCTCTCGCCTTCGTTTTATGATTATACCGGTGGTTCTTACGTTGATACCGGCGATGTTAATTATGCGGCAACCGGATCTGGGAACAGCTTTTCTAATTGTAGCTACTGGAGGTATTATTATATTTCTTGCTGGTGTGCGGATACTTTATTTTGTGCTTGTTGTTGTTGTAGGTGTTGCGTCTCTCCCGGTGTTATGGTCCTTTTTGAAAGACTATCAGAAAGAACGTATATTATCTTTTGTCGAGTCAGGCTATGATCCCTTAGGGGCGGGATATCATATTCTTCAGTCTCAGATTGCGCTGGGTTCGGGCGGTGTGTTTGGGCGCGGTTTTCTTCAAGGTACTCAGACTCAGTTGAGTTTTTTACCTGAACTACAGACAGATTTTATTTTCACAATTCTAGCGGAAGATTTTGGCTTGATGGGTGGACTTGTTTTACTATTTTTATGTGGAGCAGTTTTGTGGATAGTCTTTCGGATTGCCCGCAATAGCGTGAGCACTTTTGGACATTTAATTGCGATGGGGGTTGGTGTGATATTTTTTCTTCATGCTTTTATTAACATGGCTATGGTTATGGGGCTACTTCCGGTTGTTGGTATTCCCTTGCCGTTGATTTCTTATGGAGGGTCGTCCATGTTGACGTTTCTATTAGGGTTTGGTTTGGTGTTGAGTGCCCATATTCATCAAAGACTTAAGATAAGTGGTGGTATAGGGGCAATGGGAGGCACACTAGCACTAGTGGATAATTTTCATAGCGAGAGAAAATAAGTATTCGCTTTTGCGCATACATGAAGAGGGCGCATAGCTCAGTTGGTAGAGCAGCTGACTCTTAATCAGCGGGTCCGGGGTTCGAGTCCCCGTGCGCCCTCCAGTTTTTCAAATGCTATTCGTTATTGGCCTGAAATTGGCCAAAACGGCTGTTCGTCACGTAGATAAAAGGTTTGAACAGCGGCTTGTCCTTTGTTGGACAACAGCCAGCGCACAAAAGCGCGGGCTTCGTCGTGCCGTGTGTGGGGATGGCGGGCGGGGCTCACAATTATTACCGTATAATGATTGGGTGGGTAGGTAATCTGATCGCCAATCCATTGAAGATATTGGGTATTCCCGGATGCTAGCCATGTGGCGCGGTCAACTAGAGTATAAGCGTTAAGCTCGGCGGTGATGTTGAGAGTTGCGCCCATGCCAGCGCCGGTTTCCAAATACCAGTGACCACTCATGGGGGTAGGATCAATGCCTGTCTCATGCCAAAGCTTTTGTTCTGCATAATGAGTACCACTATTATCTCCTCTGGATACGAAAACCGGTTTGTTTGCCTGTTGGCCATAGGCTGCAAGACGCTTAAACGCTTCAACACTGTTGGGAGCACTGTTTAGCATGGCCGGATCATTGGCGGGCCCTACAAGGCCAAAACGGCCTTCCATGATGGGCAATCGCTCTGGGGCAAATTCGTCTTTAATAAAAGCACGTTCTAAAGCAGGATGATGGGTAAGCACGGCATCTGCATCGCCGTTGCGGGCTGTTTGTAGGGCGCGTCCGGTGCCTTGGGAAATAACGTGTACCACAATCCCTGTCTGCGCCGTAAACTGAGGTAGCAGATAAGTTAACAACCCGGAGTTCTCCAGAGAGGTTGTGGTAGCAAGGGTCAGGGTGGATGGTGCGGCGGAGGAGGTGAGAGGATACATCCACACAAAGAGAGCGATGGAAACAAGGTGCAATGAAGCAATCATAATGAAGCACGAGCCGAAGAACTAAGGGCAGCTACCACGCTGTTTACACCGAGAGCAATAAAAAGTAAAATAAGACCCAACGCCAGAGCCAAAGATAGATTACCTTTGCTGGTCTCTAGAGCAATGGTGGTCGTCATCACGCGGGTATAGTGGTCAATGTTACCGCCAACAATCATAACAGCCCCCACTTCAGCACTTGCGCGCCCAAAACCGGCAAGAGCTACTACAATCAAACTACTGCGAGCCTCCCATAATAAAGTGGTGGCAGCTTGCCTTGGGCGAACACCAAACGAGAGTAACTGCTCCCGATATTCAGCCCACATGTCTTCGGTGACTTGTCGGGTGAGGGCGGCAACAATGGGGAGAGCTAAAACAGTCTGAGCAACAACCATGGCGGTGGGGGTGTAAAGCAAACCCAGAACTCCGAGAGGGCCAGAGCGCGATAAAATTAAGTAAATGAACAAACCTACCACCACAGGAGGTAGCCCCATAGCGGCGTTAACGATGACAATCATCATGCGGCGTCCAGGTAGGGTGGTAAGGGCAAGAATAACGCCCAGAGGCATGCCAAGAAGGGCTGCAAGAAATGTTGCTGTTAGGCTGACATAAAGTGACAGCCCTACAATTTCTAGAAGATCAGAGTCAGCATGTGTTACCAGATGAAAGGCTATCATCATTGAATCGGTGAAGTTAGTCATGGGGCGTATTATACGGTATTATGAGTTCATGAGAATTGTCGATGATAGAAAGAGGCTTTCGCTGGAACTGAAGGGCGTTTGTTACAATGCAGGTGGTTCTATCTTGATACGAGATATGAGTTTGCGGATTGAAGCAGAGCCATTGACGATTGTGCTAGGGCCTAATGGGGCTGGAAAAAGCCTTACACTTAGGCTTATTCATGGGTTGATAAAGCCAGATAAAGGTAAGATACGTTGGTGTAGCTCGATAATTCCCTGTGCTGCGCGAGATTCCTACACAAGGCCTGTTATCTTTCAGGCCATGGTGTTTCAGCGTCCTGTTATCTTGCGACGTTCGGTTTTGGGTAATGCACTTTATGGTCTACGCCAGCATGGTGTTAAACGGCGGGTAGCGTTAGCGCGAGCGCATCATGCTCTTGAGGGGGTAGGCCTTGCAGCACAGGCACATCAAAGTGCAAGTACGTTAAGTGGTGGTGAGCGGCAGCGTTTGGCCCTAGCTAGAGTCTGGGCTATGAGGCCGGAGGTGTTGTTTTTGGATGAACCCACCGCCAATCTTGATCCAGCCTCAACGCGTAGGGTGGAGGATATTGTGCGACTGATGGGAGAGGAGGGTACAAAAATTATCATGACCACTCATGATATTGACCAGGCTCGGCGGTTGGCGGATGAAGTTGTGTTTTTGCACCAAGGCACCTTGTTGGAGAAAACGCCTGCCAAAGATTTTTTTACTAACCCTCAAACAAGAGCCGCTCGTGCTTTTTTGTCAGGTGATTTTCTACAGTGAAGGGGGTGAAATTTATGACTCATTTAGATATTCAAGCTGCTGCTACAAATTTTATACCTCAGTTACAGGCGCGAGCTGATGAAATTGAAAGTAATCGCTTTTTGCCGCAAGACCTTGCTCAATCGTTTGCCGAGGCTGGCTTGTATGCCAGTTTGATGCCTCAGATCTATGGAGGTTTGGAGTTGCCACCTATGGATGCGCTACGGTTGTTTGAAACGTTGGCGCAGGGGGATGCGTCTGCAGCATGGTGCGTCATGATTGGGGCTACCTCTGGTATGATGGTTGCGTGGATGCCTCCTGAAGCGGCTTGTGAGGTGTGTGGTATGAAAACACCGGATGCCCTGCTGCCGTCCGTTGAAAGCCTACCTGTATTGGCGGGGGTTTTTGCCCCTATGGGGAGTGCCATTCCGGAGGGAGATGGTTTTAGGGTGCAGGGACGTTGGTCATGGGGGTCGGGAAGCCGCAATGCTCACTGGATTGCCGGTGGTTGTATGGTTATGCGGGATGGCGAACCGGAACGCATGGCGAATGGTTTGCCTTTGAGCCGTATGATGATGGCTCCGGCGGGGGAGGTTAATCTGTTGGATACATGGCACGTCTCCGGCCTGTGTGGGACGGGTAGTACAGATTTTGTGATGGAGGATTGTTTCATACCACAAGACCGAGCCATTAGTCTGGTAACGGGTAAGCCCCTTGATAGACCGGTTTATAAATTTTCCATCTTTAGTTTTTTGGCGGTAGCGGTGTCTTCTGTGTGTTTTGGTATTGCACGGGGTGCACTGGATGATTTGATTGTGCTGGCCGCAGAAAAAAGATCGCAAGGGGCCGTTAAGCCGCTGGCCTTGCGGGAGGCAACGCAAACTGATGTAGCGCGTTCTGAAGCGGTGGTGAGAAGTGCGCGGGCATTTTTGTATGAAAGTGTTGAAAGAGCGTGGGAGAGTGTTAATAAGAACGGATATGTCAGCGTTGAGGAACGTCGTGATATGCGTCTTGCAGCGGCTTATGGAGCGCAAGCGTGTGTGGATGTTGTAGATATTGCCTATAGACTTGGGGGTGGATCGTCAATTTTTCGAACCTCACCTTTGCAAAGACGCTTTCGAGATATCCATGTAGCCACTCAGCATATGATGGTAGGGTCAAACAATTTGACTCAGATGGGGCGGTTGTTTCTGAACGTTGAAACAGACACTACTATGTTTTAGAGACGTGTTTTAGAGTTGCAAAGCGCCTCTTGTAAGAGGTTTGATGATGCAATGATCGATAAGATCGGTATGATTTTTGAAAGTTTTGCACCACATTGTTAAATTCTTTTATGTGTTGGTCCTAGTGCGGTGCGTCTAGGGGAAAATACACTGAAACTGGGAATGTAGCAGATCTAGCCTCGTCCGCTAGAGATATAAAAATCATAATTCTGCGACGGAATTTGGTCTGCTGTCCGTTTAACCTTATATGGTTAGTGAATATTACAAGTTTATGTTTGAAGGGGTCGTGCTTGAATCTTTGGAAGATAGAAGGGGTGGAAAAGGAAGCGTGTCAAGAGAACGGCAATTTTGTTTTTCTGATAAGGATGCTTACGGAGAATACGATGATGACGCATTGGTTGCCCTGATTGCTGAAGGAGACCAGATGGCGTGCCGGGTCATGGTAGGACGTTATTTGGATGCCATGGTTGCTCTGGCGCGGCGCTTTTTGGGTAATCACAATGATGCGGAAGATGTGGCGCAGGAAGTCTTTGTGCGCCTGTGGCGGCAGGCGGGGCGGTGGCAGCCCGGGCGGGCACAGTTTTCGACATGGCTATATCGGGTTGCCATTAATTTGTGTCTGGATGTCCGCCATCGACATAGGACGGCTTCTCTGGAGGAACAGGCGGAACCTGTGGATACTGCCGGTGGACCGGAGCACATGGTTTACGAAAGTCAAATCAAGGCCAAAGTGGATGAGGCCCTCGGTAAGTTGCCGGAGCGCCAGAGGGCGGCACTTGTTTTGTCTCACCATCAGGGCCTCTCTAATAGAGAAACGGCGGAAGTGTTGGAAATCAGTATTGAAGCGGTTGAATCTTTGCTTAGTCGGGCACGGCGGGCTTTGCGCCAAGAGCTTATGCCGTCGCGTGATTTTCTTTTGCAAGGCTCAGAGTGAAAACGCATCCGGGGAGAATGATAAGGTGACAGATGGGCAAGAAAATATAATGACACTTGAGGCATTTCAAATGTTGCTGGATACCCATGGGAGTGCTCCCGAAGACTGGCCTGATGACGTAGTGGATTCGGCGCAATCTTTGCTGGCTTTGTCGCAGGACGCCCGTTGGATGCACGAAGAGGCTGTAGCCCTTGGAGGGTTGTTGGATCAGGCACCTACACTGTCTGCACCTTCGGTTCTTTTAGGGCAGGTTATGGCTAGTGCCGCTGATGCTTGCATCTCGGATACAAGCGCCTCTCATGGGTTATCGCAGTTTATTACCCGTAAGTTCTGGGGAATTTTGTGGGCTGATAATAGGGAGAGCGTCATATGGGTTGGATCGTTAGCAGTCTGCGCTGTGTTTGGTATCTATCTGGGGGCAAGCGGTCTTGTACCTTTAGCAACGCTTTTTGGTGGCGGGCAAGAGGTAGTGGTAACGAGTGGAGATTTGTTTTTGGATTCGATCTTGATCGGGTTTCAGGATAGTGTTGAGTAAGTTAGGGGATAGAGGAGAATAGATATGACAATGGCCAATACGAATAATAATCCGGAACTTGAGGCCGCAGGCCGTCGCTGGAAACGCTGGAGATGGGTTTTGTATGTTTCCTTGGCGCTGAATCTGTTGTTGGTTGGTATTCCGGTTGGTTTTTTTGCTTTTGGTAAGTCGGAATATCGCGCTCTTATGTCGTCCATACCTGCCGATGTGCGTAGGGATATTCGCCGAAGCCTGAAAGACGCACGGCCCGCGATCAGG
>JBAJNM010000008.1 GCA_036881865.1 Parvularculales bacterium
TCCTTCTGTAGACGCTTCAGCTCGCGCAACTGGTCCGTCCCCATCCCGCCATACTGCTTCCGCCAGCGATAGTATGTCTGTTCCGTGACCCCGACCTGGCGGATTGCGTCAACACGACCTCTCCCCTGGCCGACCAGAACCTCAATCTGGCGTAGTTTGCTAACGATCTCTTCGGGTTTGTGCCATCTCTTTCCCATACTGGTACTCCTCCTGTTTCATATATTTACTAACATTCAGGGTGGACCAGTTAATAGGGGGAAGGTCAGAATGTAACGGAATTTCCTATGAAAGAAGAACCGCCGCATGATCAAGAATTATGTGAGATGTTGATCAACGCTGATAGGCAAGGGAAATTGATAACTCAGTTATGTAATTTTGATCGCCGTGGCGTGTCCAGCATCACTGAAATAATATCTAATCTAAATAATGATGGGAAAATCGCGTTACTTGCAACAAGGAATTTGGATGCCATAAAAAATCTTAGACATGATGATTTTTGGTCAATTCAAAATTCTCTGTCCGAGATCATTCCAACATTAAAATGCGAGACAACAGCACTTCTCCATTTTGTGAGGACTATGGTCGAAAAGGCAGGAAACGACCTAGCGGCATATTCGCCTGTATCATCGCTCACAAAATGGTGTAGCCATAACTCTGCACAGGCGTATGAAATCATAGAAGGCTCAAGGCAGTCGGACGAACTGTGTCTGCAATATTGTGTTTGCGCATTAGAGGGATTGGGAAATTTTAAACTAATCAGAGAATTTGCCAGCAATGATGATACGGCTTTATCAATAATTGGAATAAGAGCCATGGGGCTATTGGGTAATGAATTACCAGTGATATCAGCCAAAGAATCTATAAAAAAATGTCTTGAAACGTTGAATAATTTAGATAACGGCGAAGCCAGACTCACATCTATAGAAAGCGCATTCCGAATTTGGAATGAGAATAAGAAGATAGGCCATTACTTACAAACCCCATTTATCAAAGCGGTCACCGCCTCTAACGTCGATGAGGAACGACAAATGCTGGTATATTGCCTGTATCGTTATGTTGGTGGGCTCACAGAAAAGTCCATAGAGTCAATTCTTAAACATGCAACTAACAATTCAGAAAATTCTGAGGCGTTACTACGGATGCTAGATCAGGCGTTAGGTGGTTTTGATGAGCGCTGGAATTTTGAGCAGGTTGTAGACGTTTTTAACTCTCATATGCCACATGTATCAGATAACTTTGATATACGCGACTTATCCTATTTCTTCGATATGGTTTGGAACGCTCCAAGTAATACATCCTATGTGTTTTCATCCTGGCTTTATCTCGGAGATATACAACAATGTACAAAATTAGCATATGCGATTGATGAAAAAGGTGGTAACGACGTCACCTTATCATTTCTTAAACAACATGTCCCAGAATATGCCAATGATCAAATATTCATAGCGAAAAAATGCATTGGATTTCTTTGGAAGAATGAAGTTACAGCTGCTTCAATACTACTATCCCTATATAAATACAGCTCAAAGGAAGCGCAAACAGTTATTGAGGAATTATTATTTGATCCATTGTTAGTAAGCTATAATTAAGAACTACGCGACTATATGGAAACTCAAAGAACCAGTCGACCTAAACATGTTGGTGCCCTTGTTGGGCGAGTTTTGAATCGACAAGATGATTATCTTAAGGGAATAAGACCGTCCGACGATCTTGTAGAGTTTTATCCATCTACAGAACAACGACGTGCAGCTGCCCTCAAAGATCAAGAACGAAATAGAGAAATTCAAAAGATGGCTCGTGAGCAATCTATGTTTGCTGTTATTGCATCAACTGAGACTTTGCTTTATGGGCGTATGGCATTTACGACCGTACACCGCGAGGATGGCAAAACTTCTTCAAGGGTAGCACCATTACGTGAAATATCCGTCACCACTGAATTACCACGACTGATGGTAGTTGAACCCGCAAGATTCCAGCAGATGATTTCATCGTTTAGAGTTGAAAAAAGAGTCCCACAATGAAAATAATATTGAAAGAATATCTGGCTTCGCTAAGAGAGCGTGGTGATCTTGATCATGCTGTTCTACCTAATCTGCTGTCTGAACTTGGCCTAACGGTTTTGAATACACCAATGATTGGTACACGCCAGAACGGTGTAGACATAGCGGCAGTAGGAAAAATAAGAGGGGAGGATGATAAGAAATGTCTATATCTATTTTGTATAAAAGCCGGAAATATATCAAGAAACGATTGGTCAGCTAGTCCGCAATCCGTTTATCAGGAATTAAATCAGATAAGGGATGTTTATATACGCAGCAATGTCTCCAGTGAACACACAGATTTGCCAATAAAAATCTGTCTGTGTTGTGGTGGAGAGCTAGAAGAAACAATTCTCATGGACTGGGCTGGATACACTGAAAACTACTCAAGTAATAAAATTAATTTTGAGTTATGGAACGGAGACAGATTAGCAGAATATATGATGAAAGTCTTTCTAGCACGGGAATTATTGGAGGACGATTTGCGCAGCAATTTTCAAAAAGCCGTTGCGACTGTCACTGAACCCAGTACTTGCTACGCCTATGCCTTTAGGTTTTTGAAAGCGCTATTATCTCTAGAGTTTGATAACATCAAACAAAGGCTATTTAAACTCAGGCAGGCATATATCTGTATTCATACTATCAATGGCTGGGCAATTGAAGCTGGCAACTTAGAAAGCATTTACACAATTTCAGAGTTGGGCTTATTACTCAGTTGGGATGTCATACGAAAGGAAAAAATTCCTAATAGAAGAACTAAACATTATAATGAGCTTGTAACTATTCAATTGCAGTTTATTCATCTCTATATTCAAATGTCTGAAAAATATTTCAGAAAAACCACTTACCCATATGCAGATAAACTACATGCTTTATCAGTGGCGGTAAAGTCACGCGAACCTGTTGATGTCAATTTGGCGATGTTTGAATTAGTTGGCAGGTTGGCTATACGCGGTATTTGGGCCAACCGTCTTGCAAAATTGATACAAGATGAAAATGAAGAAACCACAAAACATCTCACTGATTTAATTCAAAAATCTATTGATACAATCGTTGATGTAATCAACAATAACCCAATTTTGAATAGCCCGTTAAAAGACGATCACATGATTGAAATGGCATTAATTATGATGCTTGCTCAACAAACCAATATGGTCGACAGGTTTTTGGGCTGGCTTCATAATGTCGGAATCCTTACTTCCGGGGCGCTACTTACGAACGGGCCATATCCTACATGTATTAGAGATTACGCTGACCTTTTATCGCACCCAGTTGATGCGAGTGAGGATTATCGCAAGGAGGCATGCGCGGGCAGCATTCTTTATCCATTTTTGTTTCTCTGGTTACACAACATTAACAAAGAATCAGATATTGCTACATTTGTCTCTAGACTATCAGATAGTATTCCTGATTGTACACATCAAGCATGGTTGCCAGATGAGAAAACAGACGACCAGTTGTGGTCCGGTGGAACAAATCACGGTGTCTGTATAATAGGGCTGAATCCAAAAATAGGACGGGAGAAGATGTCTGAGGCGTTAAATAATGCCTACGACAAGTATAATGCGATTAGTGAAATAAGCGCAATGAAACGCAACTTGTACCCGTTACTGTTAACCGCCTGCAGGCACTACAGAATGCCAGTACCTCCCACATTTTGGTTCAGTGGACCGCTTTCATTGTTCCGATAGCGATATTCGGGGAGAGCTGTATCCTCTCCCGGCGTTCTCGTACACTTGACAAGTACGTCAATTAACTAACTAACTGCGGAGTAGAAATTTATAAATGATTCTTTACATCATCCGTCCATAGCTGTCTGTGTTCATCATCAAAAATGGCTCTCTATGGCGGAATCGAAGTACCCACATGCGGATTTAAGGCAGATTGCAATCCGCCGGACTCAAACTCCATTTATCACTTAGTTTTTTTGCCTTTACCCTTGGAAAGAGGCACACCATAGAGTTCCAGACGATGGTCCATAAGGCGGTAGCCTAATTTGCGGGCAACCTCCTTTTGCAATTCCTCAATCGTGTCATCGCGAAACTCGACAACCTTACCCGACTGCAAATCAATCAGATGGTCATGATGCTCGTCGGGTATGGCTTCATAACGCGACCTGCCATCGCGAAAATCATGGCGTTCCAGAATCCCCACCTCTTCAAACAGACGCACGGCCCGGTAAACGGTCGCCAGAGAAATCCGGCTATCCAAAACGCTCGCCCGCCGGTGCAGTTCTTCTACGTCAGGGTGATCGTCAGCCTCAGACAACACCTGCGCTACAATCCGGCGCTGGCCGGTCATGCGCAACCCTCTGGCAACGCACCGTTCTTCCAGAGACAGTTTGCCCGCTTTGTTCTTCTGGTTTTTTTCTTTTTCTGCTTTTACGTTTTTTACCATCCGCTCACCCTCTGCGGTAACCGCGCATCAGGAGGACGCAAATAAAGCGGCGACGCACTTTCTTCACTCTCCTCATTACCCGCAACGCGCCGTTGGAACAGATCATAATTGGATGCCATAACACGGGTATCGGGCACACCGGACGCTTCGGAAAGGGTAATATATCCCTCCCGCAGCCACTCTGCCACCCTGTCCGGCACTCCATCCGCCGATATGATTCGCAGGCGCTCAACGCCCTCGCCTACCAAAACGGTGCCACGCTTAAGAAGATCCGTCACCTCCTGCGGGCTTGCCATGAAAGGAGCCTGCGCCCCACTTTCAACGCTCTTTTCAGAAGAGGGCTGGTACGGAAAAAGCTGAGCATAAAGAGCGCCCCTCGGGGCATTCAACAGAACCATAATATGTTCTTCGTGAGCCCTTGGTTCGTAATCATAATCATGATCAACAGACCCATAATGAACCTTGTGGCCGACAAGGATGGCCTCAAACACGCTGACTCCCCTTACGGGTATATCGTGTGCCAGCGCCAACCCGCGCGCGGCGGCAAGGCCAACGCGCACTCCGGCAAATGTCCCCGGTCCGCGAGTGACGACGATGGATTCAAGATCGTCATAGGCCACCGCCGCCTCTGTCATGACATCCTGCACCATGGGAAGAAGCGCCTCGGCGTGACCGCGCCGCATCGGGGTGTTGCGGTAAATCAGGGAGCCGTTCTCTCCCTTGCACAGGGCTACGGAACACGCCCCTCCGCAACTTTCTAACGCCAGAATGTTCATGCTGTTACGTACAGGAAAATGCCAAACGAATTGGCGTCAAACGATCTGGCAAGCTTTTTCAAAATCAAGCCGGGGCGAACGGGGATGTATCCCCTCGGGGTCGCCGTATCCTATATTGCACAGGAAGTTTGCCGTGAAGCGGCCATCGGGAAAATATGCCTTGTCCACCGCTGCGGAGTCAAAACCCGACATGGGGCCGCAATCAAGACCCAAGGCGCGCGCCGCCAGTATGAAATATCCCCCCTGAATGGAACTGTTGCGAAAGGCCGTCTGTTCGGCAAAGTCTTCATTGCCTGAAAACAGAGCATCCACACCCTCCATAGCGGGAAAGATATCAGGCAAGTGTTCATAAAAGCGCTTATCGTAAGCCACAATGACGGTTGCCGGAGCGGCCATGCTTTTTTCCTGATTGGTCTCCATCAGCATGGGGCGCAGGCGTTCTTTTTCCATTTTTGTCACGACAAAGACCAGCCGCGCCGGAGAGCAGTTGAAACTTGTCGGCGGCCACTTCATCAAATCATAAAGGGCGCGCATCGTTTTTTCAGTAATCCGGTCAGACGTCCATCCGTTATGGGTGTGCGCCCCGCTAAACAACTGTTCCCGCGCCGCTTCAGAAAGGGGTTCAGCCATTCAGACGGCCCGTACTTCGGTTACTTCAGGGACGAAATGGCGCAACAGATTTTCAATGCCATGTTTCAGGGTCTCGGTCGCACTGGGACAGCCCGCACACGCGCCCTGCATGTGAAGATAGACGACGCCCTCCTCAAAGCCATGAAAGAGAACATCACCGCCATCCTGAGCGACGGCGGGACGTATTCTGGTATCCAGTATTTCCTGAATGGCGGTGGCGGTTTCAGAATCGGCCCCGCCATGCTCGGCATGAGCACTGCGCGCTTCATCGTCCAGCAAAAGAGGCTGCCCGGCCGAGAAATGGTCAACAATCGCCATCAAGACGGCCGGCTTGAGTTGTTGCCAGTCATCCCCCGACTCAGGCGCTTTCGTCACGGTGATGAAGTCGGCGCCAAAGAAAACACCGGTAACGCCATCAATGGCGAATAATCTTTCGGCCAAAGGGGAACGGCGGGCCGCTTCTGGATCAGGGAAATCCGCCGCGCCGGAGCCCAGGACTTCACAGCCCGGCAAGAACTTCAATGTCGCCGGATTAGGCGTGGATTCGGTCTGCACAAACATGGGGCATACTCCCTAACGGGTTAAAACATAAGGCTCTTGAATGGCATTCACGGATGGCATCATCGTACCTGATTGGCCGAATTTCTTCAACGGGATATTTGTGCGGGGTGATGGAGCACCTTCGATGATGGCGGATATCTAACAAATTTGTGACCTGTAATTGATGTGGTCACACCATGATTATGGGATAATGTAATAATCACAGATGTGCCGGGTCTATGGCATCCGGCACTAATCCAGAAGGAGGCCGGATCACCGCAGGCGCGCCTGTGGCATGGTCAGAAGCCAGCCTGTCTTCTATAGAAGTAAACAAATGGAGAAAGAACATGAAAACCTTAACAGCTATTGCTTTTGCGCTTACGATGGCTTTTGCTTTCGGAAGCCCCGCTCATGCCAATGATAATTTCTGGTGCAACGTCGAATATAACTGGACCGGAGGTGGAGATTGTGCACCCGGCAGCCAACTGCTTGGAGAGCTGAGCCTGATCACCCCTGCTCATGCCGGTGACCAGCTACCATCATGGGACTGTTTTGTTGACGGCTGGTCTGACCCTGACCCCGCCAGTTGCCGGTAAAGCAGAATTGGAGGTTAAACGGCCTCTCATTCAAGAGAGTTAACACCACTAACGGCGGGCCGGATTTTCCGGTCTGCCGTTTTAGTTTGCCGCCGGTTGAGACTTCCCTGAAGGACGCGGGCCCGTGAAGCCAAACAGATGCCCTGCCACGCGGCGCATCTGAATTTCTTCCGACCCTTCGGTAATTCTGTACCGCCGGTGATGGCGGTAGATGTGCTCGAAAGGCATGTGACGCGAGTACCCCATGCCGCCGTGCACCTGCATGGCCGTATCGGCGGCCTGACAGACCAACCGGTTGGCACGGTAGTTACACATGGAGACCTTGTCGGACAGGTTGACCGCTACGTCCTTTTTTTCCATGTGGTCCATCTGCCAGGCGGTCTTGTATATCAGCGTGCGCAATAATTCGCATTCGGTGTGCAGTTCCACAAGGGGAAACTGGATTGCCTGATTGGCCGCCAACGGTTTGCCGAACGGTTTGCGGGCGCGGGCATAGGCGACGCTCTCGTTGATGCAATATTGCGCCGCTCCCACTCCGGACGCGGCCTGACGGATGCGGTTTTCATGAACAAAATGCTGCGCCAAGGCAAGCCCTCCGCCGGGCCGGCCGAACACGGCGTCCTCCGGCACCCATACATCCGTCAGCGAGATGCGCGGATGGTCTGTCGGCATGTTGAATGTCCAGAGATATTCCTCAATTTTAAATCCCGGGGTGCCGGTCGGCGTGAGCAAGCATGTTATGCCGGAAGCATCACCCGGAGCGCCACCGGTGCGGGCGAAAATCATATCGTGGGTGGCGACATGAAGCCCCGTGTTCCACATTTTCTCGCCATTAATCAGCCAGCCATCGACTCCGTTGCGCTGTTCCGGCACGGCGGCGGTTTCCATCCATGTGGCATCGGACCCGTGGGCGGGTTCGGTCAACCCGAAAGCCACGCGGTGGGTGCCCGCCAACATGCCGCCGATGAACTCTTCTTTCTGGGCGGGCGTGCCGAAATCACGGAACATCAAAACCTGCGGGAAATTACCGACAATAGAACTCTCGTTTTGCAAATCATTGTGCAGGCCCAGTCCTTTGGCCGCGAGGTGTTCACGAATGACCGCCATGGCAAGGTTAGACCCATTTTGGCCGCCATATTCCACGGGCAAGGCAAAGCGCAAATGACCCGCCGCATCGGCGCGGCGACGCATCTCGGCCAGCAAGGCCTCCCAGTCCTCATGCGGCAAGCCGCCCTTATCCCAATCCGTGCGGGCGTATTCCCGGCGATGGTCAAAGAAGCGGATATTGTCGTCCTGCTGCTCAAGAGGTTTAATCTCGCGGGCGATGAACTCATCCAACTCCGCAAGATAGGTCTTAATTTCCGAAGGTATTGTGAAATCCATAAATGTTGCCCGCTCTCCGCTCTCTACTTTTCATGACGTGACCGGCCACTCGCCGTGAGCCGCTCCCCGTGAGCCACTACCGCAATTATTATGGGAGCAAGCCCCGTCCGCGTCACTTTGTTTTTTTCCCCTGTTTTTGGCCTGTCAAAACGCCTCCCGAAGAGGGTAGTCTATATGTATAAAACATTGATAAGGCACAATATTTAGTAGTGAACAAAGGACGAAACCAGGCCTGAACTGATTCGTACACTGTTTATTCTCCATAGGTTCACCCTGGAGGGGTATTCTCAAGAGCCATTGCCGTTAGCCGTTTTTCCCTGTAGAGATTATTGCCATGCTAAACAAACTTCGTGATCTATTCCGCCAGACACCTCCTGTTGAGGCCGATAACGACCCCTCCGAGGTTCATCTGGCCTGTGTGTGCCTGATGATCAGGGCGGCACGTATTGACGGCGATTATACAGACCGTGAGCAGGCGAGCGTGCGCGATGCGGCACACACCCTAACCGGCCTGACTGACGATGACCTGCACGACCTCATCGCCAGAGCCGAGAAGGATGAACATGATGCCAGCGATTTATACCGCTGGACCCGCCACATCAACCGGGCTTTCACGGAAGAGGAAAAAATCCACCTCCTTGAGGGCCTATGGCAAATTGCGGTCAGCGAGGGGGGTATTCATCATTATGAAGCAAACCTATTGCGGCGGGTTACAGGACTGATATACATTCCTGATCGTGAGTCGGGCGTAGCGCGGCAGCGGGTTATGGCGCGTCTTGGCAAAGCCGATGTGATGCCTACATAATAGTATGCTACTATAAATATACCAATTACAGACCGGCTGACACCGGCAGGGAGATCATGACCTATATCGTTACGGAGAATTGCATCAAGTGCAAATACATGGACTGTGTGGAAGTCTGCCCCGTGGATTGCTTTTATGAAGGCGAGAACATGCTGGTTATTCACCCGGATGAATGTATTGACTGCGGGGTGTGCGAGCCGGAATGTCCGGCGGAGGCTATCAAGGCCGATACCGAGCCAGGTCTTGAGGAATGGCTGGCCATAAACACCGAATATGCGAGCCGGTGGCCTAACATTTCCGTGTCACGGGAGCCTCCGGCGGATGGCGAGCAGTATGACGGGGTTGCTGATAAATATAAACGCTTTTTCAGTGCGGAGCCGGGCGATGGGGACTAGCGTTTAACGCAAACCTGTGATACTGTGGCATTTTCCGGGCGAGGGGTTCAGGAAAAACAGGTGTAATCGGGTGCGGTGTCGGGCATGGTCCGTAAAATCGGGGTAAAAACAACCAAGGGAAGCGCCAAAACCCCTAAGGGGAAGGTAGCGTCCGGCAGCAAGGGCGGAGGCGGCAAGGCGTCCGTATCCTCCAAATCCGTGCGCAAAAAGCCAACCACAAAGAAGAAAGTCATGGCCAAAAAAACAGCGGCTAAAAAGCCGATCGCTAAAAAAGCGGCCGTGAAAAAGGCCGTCACGAAGACATCTGCCGCTAAAAAAGCGGCGGTGAAATCCACGGCTAAAAAAACAGCGGCTAAAAAAACCGTAGCCAAAAAGGCGGTTGCCAAAAAAACGGCCCCTAAAAAGGTAGCCACCAAAAAAGCCGTAACCAAGAAGGCCGCGAAGACCGCCAAGAACCCGGCGGTGAAAAAGGCTGCCGCCAAGACATCTGCCACTAAAAAAGCGGCGGTGAAATCTGCCTCTAAAAAAACAGCGGCTAAAAAAACCGTAGCCAAAAAGGCGGTTGCCAAAAAAACGGCCGCTAAAAAAGTAGCCGCAAAAAAAACACCGGCCAAAAAAGCCACATCAAAAAAGACAGCACCCAAAACAGCAGCCAAAAATGTTGCGGCGAAAACAACAGATGCCAAAACACAAACCCGGAAAGCGCCGCCTCAAGCAGCCGCCAAGCCCAAGACCACTCCCCCAGCCGCGCAAGATAGCGAACAGAGGTTCACCGCTCAGGAGCATATCGTCTACCCAGCCCATGGTGTCGGGCAGATTATCAACATCGACAATAAGGAGATTGCGGGCATCAAACTGGAATTTTACGTCGTTAATTTTGAGCGTGACAAAATGACATTGCACATTCCCACCGGCAAGGCGGTTCAGGCGGGAATGCGTAAACTGGCAAACCCCGAGACCGTGAAGGCGGCTGAGACCAAACTGCAAGGACGGGCCCGCATCAAGCGCACCATGTGGAGCCGCCGTGCTCAAGGATATGAAGCCAAAATCAATTCGGGCAATTTGCTTGCCATTTCTGAAGTGGTGCGCGATTTATTCCGCTCCGACAGCCAGCCCGAGCAGTCTTATTCCGAGCGCCAGCTTTATGAGGCGGCCCTCAACCGCATGGCTTGCGAGATAGCGGTTATCAAGGATATGACCGTTGAGGAAGCCGTTGAGTATCTGGAGGGTATTTTAGGCCGTGCCAGCGAGGTGGCCGAAAATGCGGAAAAAAAAGCGGCCGATGGTGCGGCATCCACCGATAAGGCCAAGACGTAGATTAGTCACAAAGTAGATTAATCATAAACCAGACTCTATAATGATCCGGTTACGAGTGAGCGGACACATGGTGAGTGAAGAAGCAAATATCTGGCGTAGTTGCCGTTTTTTAATCAGACGTGCAACCCAGGCGTCTATCCTGACTCCCTACCGAGAGAGGGAACTGGCCCGCCTGTGGATTACGGAGCAAGACGAAACCGCTCTTCACGAGCTGGTCAATTCTTATTTGCGCCTTGCTATCGCCATGGCTAAGCGTTTTCGACATTATGGTTTGCCCGTTAGTGATCTGGTGCAGGAAGCCAGCGTGGGTTTGATGCAGGCGGCGCAACGTTTTGAGCCGGACCGCGGCGTGCGATTTTCGGTTTATGCGGGTCTGTGGATTCGCTCTACGATTCAGGATTACGTGTTGCGTAACTGGTCTATCGTACGCACCGGTACGACAAAAGCGCATAGAGCGTTGTTTTTTAACCTCAATCGTCTGAAGGCTCTTCTAAACGAGACCGGCGATATGCCTCTTAGTCTGCAAAACAGGCAGGAGATTGCGCGCCGGTTACAGGTGCCTCCGGCTGAGGTGGATGCGATGGAGGCGCGCCTTTCAGCACGGGACCAGTCGCTGGATACCCATCAGGATATTTTGCATTGCCCACAGCCTCTGCCGGAAGAGACCGCCATCGAAAACCACGACAGAGCCGTATGGCGTGACTGGTTGTATTCGGCTCTCAAGCAGCTGAGCGAGCGGGAGCAGATTGTCATACGCTTGCGGCGTCTTCAGGAGGAGACCGTCACTCTGGAACGTCTGGGAGAATATCTGGGCGTTTCAAAACAGCGTGTGCGTCAGATTGAGCAACGGGCGCTGGACAAACTGTGTGCAGCTTTGCCCCAATATTTAACCGCCGGACTTTGATCTCCTTGTACGTAACAGGGAATATAGTTCCGGATGGTAAACACAAAGGACAGATAGCAAAAATAATTTTTGTTTATCTTATGGCGAGTTATAAACAACATAACCCCAGCGGTTTGATTGCCTCCTGTTACGTGTTAGACCATGAACACGGGGAAAAGATATCCGCCCTCATTTCCTGGCCGGTTGAAAGCCTTATGATAGCAGAGGGTTCAAAGGTTTCGATGAATTGACGCGTAAGGAACAGGATGAAATGAAAACGAGAGTTATAAGAATTACATTTAATACGCCAAAAGAGGGGGGTTTTTATGACCAAACTCTTTGAATGTCCGGCATGTGAAAAGCCGGTGAAGCCGGACGGAGAGACCTGCCCTAACTGCGGGGCAGCGCTGGAACTACCACCAGAATTTTTGAAACAACAGAATGATCCGACAATGCTTATCGGCTGCTTTGGAATAGCCTTTTTAACGGTTCTTGCCCTTATTGTGGGTGTAGCGGTTTAACCCGGCTTCAAAAAAAGGAAAAGTGACCGGCTGTTTTCGGCATGCCGGAAGACATAAAAAAAGGCGACACTGCTAACGCAGAGCCGCCTTTTCTCAAATTATATAACCGCTTTTAGGGTTACCGGGCACCCTCGACTTCTTCGAGGTCTTCAATCAGGCGGTTAAGCTGTCCGCCGTCGTCCCACCAATTCTCAATGGTGTTGCCCCAGGATTCAAACTCACTTTTGAATCCAGCTCCAACGTGGGTGGCATGAGCAGGCGTAATAACACCCAGACTGCCAATCTCGTCGAGGTCTTCAATCAGGCGGTTAAGCTGTCCGCCGTCGTCCCACCAGTTTTCAATGGTGTTGCCCCAGGATTCAAACTCATTTTTGAACCCGGTTCCAACGTGGGTGGCATGGGCCGTTGAGGCCGTAAACGCCATTACAAAAGCAATTGAAAGTAATGTTTTCATGATTAGAGACTCCTTTAGTCCTAGTTAGCTAAACCGGAAAATCCGGCTGATTTCCATATTACCACCTTAATCCATAACACAACATCAAACCGCTTCACAATTCGGTTATATAGTTGTTATCACCCCCAGTTCTCCAGAGGGGACGGTGCTGATTCACGTCACAACAACAAGAGAAATCAGTAAAAGGATGAAAATATCCAGAGATTCTCCAGAGTTAGAATAGAGCTTCTATTTGTTTGATTATTTTAAGTATTTGGTCATTCTACACTTTAGTAACCAACCCGAAATCCCTTGATTCAACCTTATTTTTAACGGTGTTGAGCCTCTTTAAGGCGCTGGAAAACTTCAGTATTTTTGAGAGCCTCATTGATCCTGGCATAATAAAAAGGTGTGTACCCCGCTGAATCACGCGCCGCGCCATCGGCCCCACGGTTCAGTAACGCTTCCACTACCGCCGGTGTTTTGCTAAAGCGCCCCGCAACATGCAGAGGCGTTAACCCATTAACCTTATCACGAGCCTCTATATCAGCCCCATGGTCCAGCAACAGTTCCACCACTGCCGGCGTCTGGCTGACCGCTGCGGCCCCGTGAAGGGGCGTTAAACCATTCTTATTGCGTCCATTGATATCAGCGCCCCGGCCGAGAGCGGTCTCTACATCGGCCGCCGTGGCCGTCTTCCAAAATGATATATCCAGCAACGCATTGTCTTGCGCCCAGAGGTGGGAGTGTGAGACCGCTAACAATAACAGACACCCCAAAAAGATACTCGCTTTTGTTTTCATGTCGAATTCCTTGCCTTACATCTCTCAACGGGATCTATCATATTAGATCTCCCAGCTTTGTTAATACCAATATCACCGTCGGGCGATGTTGTAACCGGCTTCCGACTCCGCCCCGGCAATCCCGAGAGTAGCCCTGACGGGCGCACCCCGGCAGGCCCACAACATTAGGGCTCACCATGAGCTTTTACGGAAAGATTGCAGCATAAACAATAAGTGTGGTGGATGTCCACGGAGTTGCTCCTGTTTTGTTTTACCATCTCCGCTATTATACATTTCACTAACGAGGCCCCGTAGCTCAGCAGGATAGAGCGACGGATTCCTAATCCGTAGGTCACAGGTTCGAATCCTGTCGGGGTCACCACCAGCGCCCTCTCCGGCGCATTGTCATTGCATTGTGATGTGGCTGTAACCTTCTGCCACAGCGGCCTCCAGAAACTCTCTGTACCGGGGAGCGCCGCCCCAATAGGCGTGGTAGCGAACTTTTCCCTCTTCACGGCCTTCTATGTTGGTGTTATAGCCAGTGAACCAGCCTTTGCTTTTGCCGAAGGGCATTCTTTTCTGGGCAGCTATGACGTGTCTTACCCATTGATCTTCGGCCTGCTTCCGAGCCTCAATATAAGTGTATCCTTTATCAAACACATGAGTGAGCAGGTTGGTTATCCAATCAACGCCTACTTCAATGGCGCGGGGATAATTCGTGGAGCCCGACACGCTTTGCGGACCGGCAACCATCAACATGTTGGGAAAGCCGTGGGTCATCACTCCAATATAAGTGCGGGGGTTATCGCGCCATTTTTCACCCAGAGTTTCTCCGTTTGCGCCGGTAATCGTTATGCGATCAAACGCGCCGGTGATGGCATCAAATCCGGTGGCGTAAATGATAAGATCCAAATCATAATGAGAAGCAGACGTCTCAATTCCTTTGGCAGTTACGCGCTCTATAGGCGTTTCACTTAAATCTACAAGATGCACATTGTCGCGGTTGTAGGCTTCAAAATAATTGGTCTCAAGAGGTAAACGCTGCATTCCGAAGCCGTGATCTCTGGGGATGAGCTTTTCTGCAACCTGAGGGTCTTTGACGCGTTGGCGGATGCGGTCGGCGACATAGTCTCCTAAATCTTTGTTGGCCTGTTTATCCAGATATGTTTCGGGAAAGTTTGCCAGTAGCAGGGCGAACCCGGGTGTTTCGTAGAGTTTATCCCATGTGGCGTGGCGCTCTTCTTCCGTGAGGTCCCAATATCCCCGCCGGTCGGGCAGATGTTCAAAGCCGCCCATAGATTGATTGCAATTTGCGAATATCTCGTCAAAGCGTTGGCGGATTTTTTCCATGTCCGCATCGGTGATGGGAGCATTATTGAGAGGGACACTCCAGTTGGGGCGGCGTTGAAAGACGGTAAGACTGCCCACCTTACCGGCAATATCGGCGATAATCTGAATGCCTGTCGCGCCGGTTCCGACAATGCCCACCTGCCGACCCCCCAGAGGTGTTGTTTCATGGGGCCACCAATAGCTATGAAAAGCCTCGCCCTCAAAGGTATCCATGCCCTCAAATTGAGGGAGGACGGGAATAGAAAGAACACCGATGCTGGTGATGACAAAGCGGGTCGTAACAGTATCGCCTTCCTCCAGTGTCAGAGTCCAGAGGCGGGTATCATCGTCCCATGCCATTGTTTTGACGGGAGCGTTAAAGCGCATGTGGCGGCGCAGATCAAACTTATCGGTTACAAAGTTGAGGTACTTCAGATTTTCTGGCTGGGAGGAGAATAATTCTTTCCAGTGCCATTCATTCAGCACTTCTTTTGAGAAAGAATAGCCGTAGGTATAGCTTTCGGAGTCAAAACGTGCTCCCGGGTAGCGGTTGCGGTACCATGTACCGCCTAAATCTTTGTCGGCTTCCAGCACGAGGGCTTTTACGCCCATATCCACCAGTCGTTTGATCTGGTAGATACCGGCCACGCCCGCTCCGATAACAACCACGTCAAGATGTTGACTGTCTTTTGCCACTCTCAATGCTCCTTAACTTTTTGCACATTCTAGCACGAAAAAATTATAAGGCTTCTTATGGGTTATCTGACGACGTTTTTATCTGCGGCAGACGTATCCCCAAACCACGCCTCTACCGCACCCCTGCCGGTATCACTCAGCGTCAACGCCATACGCGTGCGGCGGTTGAGAAAATCATCCGCCCTCTTCACACCCTCCTGCGCCCACGCATAACACAACTCCGCCTCCGGAACACCCTCAGCAATTTCTCCTAACGGTCCCGCACCCAAGACAGCACGCGCCCGCGACCCATACGTAAAACACCAACGCCGCCATACCCCGGAGGCAACCCCCTCAGGCACACAAGCAGCCTCTTCCTCCAACGCCACACGCGCCAACTCCCCACCCGGAAACACGCCCCGTGCCGTCCATGACTCGCCAACCTCCAGACCCATACGGCCCAAGACTTTCATCAGCTTCTCCGCCAACGCCCGATGAGTCGTCAGTTTGCCCCCATAAACAGAAACCAGCCCACCACGCCCGTTCCGCTCAACCTCAAAACGATAATCCCGACTAACCGTGCGCACCTCCGCCCGCCCGTCGTCCAGCAAAGGTCTCACCCCCGACCACGATGACACGATATCTCCCGCCCCCATATCGCCATGAGGCCACCGAAAAAAATAATTACTCATTCCCAAAAGATAATCCCGCTCCTCCTCAGAACAATACGCCTCCGCCGGGTCACCCTCCTCAACAATTTCCGTCGTGCCAATAATCAAAAACCTGCCCCCCAACCAGGGCAACATAAAAATCACCCGCCGGTCAGAACCCTGTAACGTCCACGCCACCCTATCCACTAGCCCTAAAGCCCCCTCATCAAAAGGCATCTCAACAACAATATGGCTACCACGAACCAAACGAACAGACCGCTTTGCCGGAACGCCCCGAACACGCTCCAGAATATCGTTCACCCACGGCCCCGCCGCATTCACAACAAAACGGGCGGTTATCTCCTGCCTGCCTGAAGCATACGTATACGCCACCCGCCAACCATCAGGTACCGGACGCACACTATTAACATCTCTATAATTACCAACATCGGCACCATGCGCCCGGGCATCCATAAGCAACTCTACGACCAGACGCGCATCGTTTCCCCAACAGTCCGCATAATGCAAAACCCGTCCCAAACCGGAACGCCTTAAATAAGGTAAACCTGCAACCTCATCAGACCCCAAAGCACCGGAGGCCTCCAGACCATCACCAAAAGACAAGCCGTCATACAAGCCCAAACCAAGACGCACCATCCACGCCGGACGCGGCGAATCCGCATAAAGAGGCATCAAAAACCGCAAAGGCCATACCAGATGAGGCGCGTTTGCCAGCAAAATCTGCCGCTCCCGCAAAGATTCCCGAACCAGACGCACATTAAATTGCTCCAGATACCGCAAACCGCCATGTATCAATTTTGAAGACGTCGAGGACGTTGCCGCCGCATAATCATCCCGCTCAGCTAAAAAAACCCGCAAACCACGACCCGCCGCATCGCGCGCCACAGCCGCCCCGTTAATGCCACCACCTACAACGGCTATATCAAAATCATGAGTCACGATACCGCCTCTAACGGTTTAGACAGGGCCCCTGACCTCCAGCCTGCGACCCCCAGCTTCCTACTTACTATAATCCCAGTAGGATTTCTCCTCCACAATGTCTGAATTAAGCAGTTGGTTTATTTCTTTCTTCAAGGCCGTCCGCTTATCATTGTGATGATAAACGCTGCGTGCCAGTTTTATAAAACTCTCACCAAAATCACACCGCGCTTCGTGGTCACGAATATCATCCTCAATATCCCACAACGCCTCATTGACCGAGCGTAATGCTGCAACCAAATCATCTAACTGCGACGAAGAGATAACAGCATCCCTACGTACGCCCTCCAACAAGGCCAACTCATGAGCAATATGAGTCTACGCCGCTCCCTTTATGCGTACCGCCTTAATTTCAAGAATGGTTATTTTATCCAGTAACTCTCCCGGCCCCACCGGAACCTGTATGACCGGAGAAGCGGCAACCATCAGGCCTAAACAGCCATGGCCCGCGCAGCATGGTCAGCAATCGCACCGGTAATCTGCTCATTCAGTTGAGGGGGTAAATTATGACCCATGCCGTCAATCTCTAAAATTTCGGCATGGCCAATAACTGCCGCCGTATCCCGGCCGCCCTCAACCTTCACCAGCGGATCGTCAACCCCGTGAATAACCAGAGTCGGCGCACTGACAGACTTCAACCGTTTTCTGCGGTCACCATCGGCCAAAATTGCCGCCATCTGCCTCACCATGCCCTGAGGATAAAATCCGCGCCTGAAAGCCGTCTCAACCAAATCACGCAAGTCTGTCTCCAGCACGTCAAACCCCGGAGAGCCAATTGCCCGCAACGTATCAATACCCCGCGCAACCGCACCCTCATAGTCCTCCTCCGGATTAATGGCCGGAGCCATCAACGCACCCATTGCCTCCGGCGTGCCGGGCGGTAAATCCGAATTGCCTGTCGTGGACATGATAGACGTCAAAGACAAAACCTTACCGCCATGCTCAACCGCCACCAGCTGGGCAATCATACCCCCCATAGACGCCCCCACAACATGAGCCTTATCAATGCCCAGAGCCGTCAACAACCCCGCCGCATCTGCCGCCATATCAGATAAAGAATAATCACTCGTTACATGTTCACCCGCCTGACTCTTCGTCACCATCTCCATCATGTCCGGCACGGGAAAATCATCCATCCGCGACGACATGCCAACGTCACGATTATCAAAACGAATGACAAAAAAACCTTTATCCGCCAGCATCTGACAAAAAGGTTCGCGCCACGCAATCATTTGCGCCCCCAACCCCATAACAAGAAGGATCGCAGGGTCCGCCTTGTTACCAAACGTCTCATACTCCAGAGTAAGTGAACCAACCTTGATTGCCGTCATAATATTTCTCCTGTCTGCCCTATTATTATCTCTACTCTATTCTACTCTGTTGCTCTCCACCCTATCGTAAAGCATCCGTCAAAACCAACGCCGCATCACGAGCGCCCTCGCGAGCCGCCGCAACAGCGCCCTGAAAAAATAAAAACCCATGAACAAGGCCCTCACACACCCGATATTCAACAGTAACACCAGCCTCCTTTAGAGCATCCGCATAGGCCTTACCTTCATCCAGCAACATATCATGGCTCGCCGTAACAATACAGGCAGGCGGTAAATTGCTAAGGTCCTCCGCTAACAAAGGAGACGCTGCCGGATCAGACCTATCTTTCTCGTCAGGCAGATATTGTGATACGAACCACTCCATAGTCTGAGAGTCCAGATAAAAACCCTCCGAAAATGTTTCATAAGACGCGCGTCGATTAACTACATCCGTAGAAGGATAAAACAACAACTGAAACGCTAACCGAGGCCCACCCATATCACGCACACGACGCGCTACAACAGCCGCCAAATTACCTCCCGAAGAATCCCCCGCAACCGCAATACGGCCCGGATCAATATCCAGAGTGCTCGCATTGTCTTCTACCCAAACGGCTGCAGCATAGGCATCATCTACCGCCGCCGGAAAGGAATGCTCCGGTGCGCGGCGGTAACCGACCCCTATCACCCGGCTCCCGCTGTCATTTGCCAGTGTCCGGTAAATCCGGTCATGAGTGTCAAGACTACCCAAACTCCACCCGCCCCCATGATAATAAACAACTGCCGAAGACCGTGCCCCCGCCGCAACAGGGACATAAAGCCGTGCCGGAATAACACCCGCCGGGCCTTCTATCTCAAGCTCTTCAACCCGCCCGATGGCTACATCATCAGCGGCAAAATGCTTTAACCTCTCTCTGTATAAGTGTCTGGCTATTTCCGGCGTTACATCCTCTGGTACAGGCTCTACGTCACGTGCCAGCCCGTCCAAGAGAGCACGCATCTGCTCATCAAGAGATTTCATCATCGCTTCATTACCCCTGCACTACCGGCCACTAAATCCACCCATTTCCAGAAACTCAACCTCGCCTTTTGTTGATGTCCGCCCCAATATCATGTTGCGATGAGGAAAACGTCCAAACTTTCGAATAATATCACAATGACCCTTCGCATACTCTAACGTTTCCCCGCTATCCAAACGCTGCTCACAATAACCAACACAACGCTCCTGAATCTCAATATCTTCAGCATGCATAAACGGCATATAAAACCACCTGCGCATCACATCCGGTACCTCAAAATCAAAGTGCCGCTCAATCGCACGCTCCGCAACACCAAGCGCTAAAGCATCACTTTCATAGGCCTGCGGTGTGTCGCGAAACATGTTACGCGGAAACTGATCAAGGGTAATCACCAGCGCCAAGGCACCTTCCACATTCTCTTCCCATGCATTCAGATATCTGGCCTTTGCCTGCTCATACAAAGAGGCGAATTTGTCTTTCACCTGCGCATCAAACGTCTCATCAGGAGAAAACCAGCGTTCCGGACCCGCCCCAACCCAGAAGTTCAACACATCACGAGATGTTAATGCCTCCATGAACGTGTGAGTGTTTGCCCCGATGTGCTCAACTGACCTGACGGTCATGCCCTTCCCAATAAGGTGCACGCAACTCCCGACGCAAGACCTTACCGGTTGGATTGCGAGGCAGCATCTCTACGAAATCAATACTCTTCGGGATTTTATATCCGGCAATATGAGTCCGAGCGAACTCAATAATATCCGCCTCCGTTGCAGACTCTTCCGGCTTAAGAACAACAAATGCCTTAACCGCCTCGCCCCACTTTTCATCCGGCACACCAACAACCGCAACATCAGCAATAGAAGGATGAGAAAACAGAGCATTCTCCACCTCTGCGGGATATATATTCTCACCGCCAGAAACAATCATATCTTTGACCCGATCATGAATATAGAGATATCCATCATCGTCAAAATATCCCGCATCGCCAGTATAAAACCAGCCATCGCGAATAGCGTCTTTGGTAGCATCGGGACGATTCCAATAGCCTTTCATGACACATTTCGCCCGCAAAACAATCTCGCCGACTTCATCGACCCCTGTAGTCTTGCCATCTTCATCCACCGTGCGTATCTCAATCCCCGGGCTAACCTTGCCACAAGAGCGCAACTTACCCCGGGCCGGATCATGATCTTCCGGCGGCAAAAAAGTAGCCCCACCAGTGGTTTCGGTTAACCCGTAAACCTGAATAAAATCACATTTGAAAATTTCCTGGGCCTTAAGCAACAGATCTTCGGCAATAGGAGAGGCACCATAAATCACCACCCGCACACTGGATAGATCAGCCTTGTCAATATCCGGAAGCATCGTCACAAACAAAATCACTGCAGGGACCATAAACAAAATGCCAATTTTGTATGTTTCCACAAGGCGTATAATTTCAGCAGGATCTACCTCTTTCATCACAACGTTCTTGCACCCATGAGCGAAACCTATAACACCTACGTTAACGCCCGCCACATGAAAAATCGGCATACAAACAAGGTTGCCTTCGTCTACTTCCCAATCACCCCATCCGGCGGCCACCGCCTGCTTGAGTACCTCTACGTAGTTATGATTGGTCAGCTGGACGCCCTTAGGATACCCTGTCGTACCACTCGTGTAGAGTTGGATAACGTCATTTTCCGGTGCCTGAGATAAGTCAGGAGCCTTTGCCTCATGACTATCGCGCCACTCCTTATAAGAAGGCCAGGCGGCGTGACCACCATCCATGGCGATAATCGTCCGCAAATCAGGGCAGCCGCCCTTTATTCCCTCGATCAATTCATAATACTCAGCGCCGACAAACAAGATTTCCGCTTTGGCATCCTTGAGCACATAGGCCACTTCCTTTGGGGCCAAACGCCAGTTCACCCCGACAATGACCGTATTAGAAAGAGCAGACCCCGCCAATACCTCAAAGTAAGAGTCCGAATTCTTGCCCATGAACCCGACACGGGTATCCGGCTTGCACCCCTCGGCTATCATTCCCTGAGCAACCCGACACCCATAATCATAGAGTTCTTTGTAGGTCGTCTCCTGCCCCTCAAAAATCTGAGCAATAGCATCGGGGTTTTTATCCGCCTGCACGCGAAAAATATCTGCTACGGAATGCACTCGGTCAAAGTCAATCATGAAGCCCTCTCCTCTTTAGCTTACCTCTTTGGCTTTAAGTTTACCCAGATTGAAGCGTCTGACAAGCATGGACTGTGATTGTAAAGACTCCCGCGACGTAAAGCGCACTTTTTCGCGCATTGTCTGAATTATTACATAAAGCACTGCCATAATAATAACCGGCCAGAAACAAATTCCCGCACGACATTTGATCTCGCTACACCCAAAGTTTATGATCTCCAATCAGACCTGTACGCCACAAGACAAGGACACAACCATGACCGCTTACCGGAACAAACTACGCTTTGGCGCTTTTATCGCACCCTTCCATGCTCTTGATGAAAACCCAACTCTCGCCATGGAACGCGATATGCAGCTGGTTGAGTGGATGGATACGCTAGGCTACGACGAAGCGTGGATTGGCGAACATCATTCCGCCGGTTTTGAGACCATTGCCTCGCCGGAAGTGTTTATCGCAGCGGGGGCCGAGCGCACACGTCATATTCGCCTTGGCACGGGTGTTTCTTCATTGCCCTATCACCATCCCCTCATACTGGCGGACCGCATTAACCAACTCGACCACATGACACGCGGACGCACCATGTTTGGCGTCGGGCCCGGCGCTCTGCCATCAGATGCCTTTATGATGGGTATAGACGTACAAAAACAGCGCGACATGATGGATGAAGCCATTCGGGTTCTGGTGCCTCTCTTGCGGGGCGAGACGGTCACCGCAAAAACCGACTGGTTTGAACTCAAGGAAGCCCGTCTTCAGATGACGCCCTACAGCCGTCCGCATATAGAAATAGCAGTTGCCAGCATGGTTTCTCCCTCCGGTGCGCGGGCAGCCGGCCATTTTGGTCTTGGGCTTTTGTCAATCGGCGCTACCACCGCAGGCGGCTTTAACGCGTTGGCCTCTAACTGGAACATCGCCGAAGACATGGCAAAAGAAAATGCCGCGGCCATGGATCGTAACGCATGGCGTCTTGTGGGGCCCGTGCATATTGCGGAAAGCAACGAACAGGCACGAAAAAATGTGCGTTTTGGTCTGGAAAAATGGTTGGCCTACTTCCGCGATGTGGCAGCCCTGCCTCTGGCTCCCACCGATGGTGACGACCCGATAGATGCTCTGATTGAGTCGGGCCTAGCAGTGATTGGTACGCCGGATGATTGCATAGCCCAGCTTAAGCGGTTGGAAGAAGCATCCGGCGGCTTTGGGTGTTTTCTCCAGATGAGCCATAATTGGGCGGACTTTGAGGCCACCAAACGCTCCTACGAACTCATTGCACGTTATGTCATGCCGGCCTTCCAGTCGCAAAATGACACCCGGCAAGCCAGTTACAACTGGGCAGGAGAAAATCACGACACCTTCACAGGGGCCGCCATGACGGCCATCGGGGCGCAGATTGAGAAGCACATTCAGGAAAAAGGCGAAGGCGATATCAATCCCGATATTCTGGCAGCGCGAGCGGCCATGGCGGGCGACAAAAAGTCCGACGCCGCCGAATAGATGGTGCTGCTAAAAACTAAAGCCGGATATCACCCCGGGTGATGCGGCCGTGAAGTGCGGTATCCAGGGGTATGAACTTGTCTGTTTCGGGATCCCTAAAATAAAGCGGGTCGCTGATATTTTCCGGATCATACCCCTCGGCTACCAAATCTACCTTGCGATGCTTAAACGTACCGGTAACGCCTATCTGTTTTTGTAGCCTCAAGAAAACAGGGCGCGCGTAAGAGGCCAACTCACGGTTAAGATGGTCCTGCAAAGCAGTAAAATCCGGATTACTCTCCACAACAAGAGAGACCATACCGGCACGCCCATCAGCACCCGGCACTTCAACACCGTAGACATTAGCCTCCTGCACACCGGGGAACACTGATAAGACTTCCGCTACTTCAGAAGTGGCCACATTCTCACCTTTCCAACGGAAAGTATCTCCAATGCGATCAACAAAATAAAAATAACCCCGCTCATCCTGCTGCAACAAATCGCCGGTGCGAAACCACATATCGCCCTCTTGAAAGACGTTGCGTAAAATCTTGCGCTCCGTCGCTTCACTATCGGCGTATCCCTCAAAGCGAGTGGTGGGGTCATCCGGATCTTTGTCAATCTGACCGATCATCTCTCCTACCTCATTAGGTTCGCACCGTATGCAGAATCCGTCCACACCGCGAACAGGCGTCTCAGTCTCAATATCAAAACGAACAATGTCTACATTAGAAGCCTTGCTCGCCCAACGCGGAATCCGACCCACCGCCCCAGGTGAACCATCCTGATTAAATAGCGCTACATTGCCCTCGGTTGCGCCGTAAAACTCAACAACTTTAGGTATCCTAAACCGCTTCTTAAAATCCTCCCAGATATCAGGCCGCAAACCATTACCCACCGCAAGACGGATTTGATGCAGGTTTTCATTGAAATTCTGCGGCCCGTTGAGTAAATAACGGCATAATTCACCAATATATTGAAACAATGTGGCCTCAAAGCGCACCGCATCCTCCCAAAATGACGAGACCGAAAAACGCTGCCGAATAATCACAGATCCACCCGCCATAAATGCTATCCCCACGGCACACACGCCTCCCGCCGAATGATACAGGGGCAACACAATCATCATCCTGTCTTTTGCTTTGGCGTTGGTCAGGGCAGCAAACCCTATCATCATATTTTTAATCCGACGGTGAGTGATATTGGCCGCTTTAGGGTTACCTGTCGTGCCGCTGGTGTATATGTAGAGGCATTTATCATCCATAGTTACAGCGGCGCGAACCTCCGGACCAAGAGGCGCACCGGACATGCTCTCCAAAGCCTCATCAAGATCGTGAGACCCCTGCACCTTGCCGCCGGTAGCCCACACCTCGATGGGTGAGTCAAGTTGATCAACCGCCGTTGCATAATTTTCTGCCAACTCCGCCCCTAACACGATATAACGCGCACCGGAGATGCCTAAAGAATAGGCCAACTGCTGTGACGACAAATTCGTGTTAATCAATGCTGCTATACCTCCCACCTTAATAATACCAAGCCACGCTATGAGATATTCCGGGCGATTTTCCATCATGAGGGCTACCACATCGCCCCGGCCAATACCTTGCGACTGTGCCCAACGTGCATATTGATTAGCAGCGGCATTAAATTCGCCGTATGTCCACGTGCGATTATCAAAAATAATAGCCGGACTATCCGGTGTCTTGCGGGCAAACTCTTCAACGATATCTACAATGGTGCGATCCCCCTCTTCCGTCGCCGCCTTTCTCACGCGCCGTAACACCCTGACTGTGCCGTAAAGAAAAGCCGCATCCGCACGTATCCGCTGCAAAAGTCCCATCTTTATTCCCTCTCTACTTTTTTGGCTATGGACCGCCTATGACAACCGTCTATTACAAAGGCCCCGCCCGAGATTATGCGCAAAAAACTACCGGGCAACAAGCCCTCTTAAGACAGGGTATGACTATCAACACTACCAACCCCTGAATAAACTTGTGAAAAGAGAGTGAAACGCCTAGAGTTGCGGAAATATTTACCAAGCGAGAGATCCTCATGACCCTTAAAGTTGCTGTTGTCGGTGCTACAGGAAATGTCGGCCATGAAATGCTGAACATTCTGTCTGAACGTAACTTTCCAGCGGAAGTGGTAGCTCTTGCCTCGCGCCGTTCTCAAGGACGGGAGGTCTCTTTCGGCGAAGACCACACCCTCAAAGTTAGGGCTCTTGAAAATTATGATTTTTCCGAAACAGACATAGCCCTGTTCTCTGCCGGTTCCGCCGTAGCCAAAGAATGGGGACCAAAGGTTGCCGATGCCGGTGCTGTGGTGATTGATAATTCATCCTGCTTTCGCACAGACCCCGATGTGCCTCTTGTGGTTCCGGAAGTCAACGGAGAGGCTCTGGCAGGCTATGCCAACAAAAATATTATCGCCAACCCTAACTGCTCTACGGCCCAGTTGGTGGTAGCCCTTAAGCCTCTGCATGACCGTGCCTGTATTCGCCGTGTAGTGGTCGCAACGTATCAATCGGTTTCCGGCAGCGGACGGGCTGCAATGGATGAATTGTTCTCCCAGACGCGCGGGATTTTCGTTAATGACCCGCCGGAATCCAAAGAGTTCACCAAGCAGATAGCGTTTAATGTCATCCCCCACTGCGGTGACTTTACCGATGACGGTGTCACCATGGAGGAATGGAAAATGATGGCCGAGGTGGAAAAAATACTAGATCCCGGTATTCGCCTAACGGCTACCTGTGTGCGGGTTCCCGTATTTGTGGGTCATTCGGAGGCTGTCAACATCGAGTTTGCCGAACCTCTTGACCCCGATGAGGCCCGTGAGATTTTGCGGGAGGCTCCAGGTTGTCTGGTGGTAGACAAGCAGGAGGATGGGGGATATGTCACCCCTGTTGAGTGTATTGGTGAATATGCCACGTTCATTTCACGTATTCGTCTTGACCCGACCATTGAGAATGGATTGAACTTGTGGGTGGTATCCGACAATCTGCGCAAGGGAGCGGCTCTTAATGCTATACAGATTGCCGAGATGCTCAATGCTAACTATCTAAAACAGGCGGCTTAGCAGTCATGGATTTTTTACGTTGGACCATTGGTGATGTAACCATTACCAAAATTGTGGAGATGGAGATAAAAGCAGGCGGACTGGATGCCCTGCTACCGGATGCCACACCGGAAGCTCTTAAGCCTATTTCATGGCTTCATCCCCATTTTGTTGATGATGAGGGTCATTTACTGATGAGCATTCACGGTCTTGTGGTTGAAACGCCCTCCAAGCGCATCATGGTGGATACCTGCATTGGTAACGACAAGAAAGACCGCATATTGAACTGGAGTAATTTGCAGACTGGTTTTATGGATGATATGCACGCTGCCGGATTTCCACCGGAGTCCATTGATATTGTGCTTTGCACCCATCTTCATGTTGACCATGTAGGCTGGAATACGCGTCTGGTGGAGGGCCAATGGGTACCTACTTTCCCCAATGCGCGTTATCTCATGGCGGACTCCGAATTCACCCACTGGCGCGATCAGGAAGAAGATGACGGAAGCCGTCAGGTGTTTGCCGATTCCGTACAACCGGTTTTTGAAGCCGGTCTTGTAGATTTAGTCGCACCGGACCATAAAATCTGCAAAGAGGTATGCCTCATCCCAACCCATGGTCACACACCCGGTCATGTAAGCGTGGTGATCCGCTCAAAAGGTGAAGAAGCCATAATTACCGGAGATTTCATTCACCACCCCTGCCAACTGGCTCGCGTGCACTGGTCCAGTATTGCAGATACGGACCCTGATGCGGCGGTGATTACAAGACGTCGGGTGTTTGAGAATTATGCGGGTAAATCCGCTCTTATGATTGGCACACACTTTCCCTATCCCACGGCGGGCACTATTGAGCGCGATGGGGACGGGTTTCTTTTGAAGACAAACAATTAAGGGAGCGTTTGCACCTCTTTTAGGTCTTAAGAGGCGGCCGACACCTCCCGGACGGCCTCAAGACGTCTCCGACGAGCGCCGAGTTTCAGGCTCGCGCTTTTCAGTTGACCGCAAGCGGCCATAATATCGCGTCCGCGCGGGGTCCGCACAGGGCTGGCATACCCCGCTCTGCTAATCACATCAGCAAAGTTTTTAATACGCGTTTTCGACGAGCACTCATACGGCGCACCGGGCCATGGGTTAAACGGTATGAGATTAATTTTTGCCGGTATACCTTTCAGCAACCGCACCAACTCCCGTGCATCCGCAACGCTGTCGTTGACATCCTGCAACATGACATATTCAAACGTAATCCGCCGTGCATTGGAAAGGCCCGGATACGCCCGACAGGCCTCCAGAACATCAGCAATCGGATATTTTCGGTTTAAGGGTACCAGTTCGTCACGCAAATCATCTCGCACCGCATGGAGGGAAATAGCCAACATAACCTCGGCTTCCCGCCCAATCCACGGTATCACCGGCACCACCCCCGCCGTAGAAAGCGTAATACGCCGACGAGATATAGCCAGACCATCACCATCGGCGGCAATCCGGAGCGCATCTCTTACATTTTCCGCATTATAAAGGGGCTCCCCCATGCCCATCATAACAATGTTAGATATTTTCCGATTGTCTGTTGGTCTGGGCCATTCTCCCAAAACATCACGGGCAACCAAAATCTGTCCTACGATCTCCGCTACCGTTAGATTGCGCACCAGCTTTTGCGTACCCGTATGACAAAAGCGACAAGTAAGAGTGCAACCTACCTGACTAGATAAACACAACGTCCCCCGCGTCTCTTCGGGGATATAAACCGTCTCAATCTCCCGGCCATCATTGACGCGCAACAACCATTTTATAGTGCCATCTTCCGATCGCTGCTCATGAACAATCTCCGGACGCTCAATGACAAACTGCTCTACCAGTTCAGCCCGCAACCCCTTGGAGAGGGTGGTAATGTCATCAATAGACCGCCAGCCCCTAATATAAAGCCCATTCCATATTTGATCACGGCGCATAGAGCGGCTGCGGGGCGCTATGGTCGTAGCCTCAAGGGCTGTGGCCAATTGCTCCCGCGTTAAACCCGTAAGATTCTCCCCTTCCGGTTGAACCGTCAAAGAAGTAACCAAATCAGCGACAGGCATCATCAATCGCAGCAATAGCCCGTGATATACCGGAAAGAGAATAACGATCTGTAGTTAGAGTTCCCCGGCTCGATGTACCCTTTACGGTCAAACTGCTGCCTTTCTTCATGGCAGTGATAAGATTTTTTTCAACTTTCAAATCTTGCACCCACGCCCAATGAGCCCGCTCTCCGCCATCTCTAACGCCTGTGAAAAGCTGATAAGATTTATTTCCAACGCTGGCATAAGGACGACTGGTTTTCTTGTAGATATAACCCGCCCGAACACTCACCTCATTGCGTACGCCTTCTGCCGGACGATTGGCAACCATCAAAGCCACCTCACCCCGGTTCACTCGTGCAGGCCGCATATCAATAGGCTCGGAAAGAGCATAGCAGATCTTGTTGCCTGCCTCACCATCAACATAGACTTTCCAGTCCTGAAACGTATTGACCAACTCAGGTTCGGCCGCAACGGGAGAAATCATAAACCCAAAAACCAGAAAGGTTGCGCTCAACATAAGCCACAGTCTGCCTTGCTCTATTACTCTACGCCTGATTTTAGTGGGACTCATGGGTGTTTCCTGCTTATTGTTCATGACTGCCAATATTATAACCCAAATTGTATGGCTATGTCAGCATGAAGCCAAGCGCCCCCGACCGAATTTCTACCGGACTATTGGAGTAAAACCGCACCTGTGCTAAACATAATTATAGTAGAGATAGCATCACAAGAGAGATGACAACGGGTCGCCAGAGGAGAAAACTCTCATGAAAGCAGTTTTATGTAAAGAATACGGCCCTCCTGACGCTTTAGTAGTGGAGGATATTCCCACCCCTGAGCCCGGGCCGGATCAGGTGTTGCTTAAGGTCCATGCGGCAGCGGTTAATTTTCCTGATGTCCTAATAATACAGAATAAATATCAGTTTAGCCACGAGACACCTTTTACGCCGGGTAGCGAGGTAGCGGGCGAGGTTATCCAATGTGGGGAAAATGTCAAAAACCTGAAAGTCGGTGACAGGATTCTGGGGTCCAGCGGGGTCGGCGGCTTTGCCGAGCAGATTGTCATGGATGGTGCACGGATGTTGAAGATTCCTGACGCTATGGATTTTATTTCCGCATCCGCATTTTTGTTAACCTATGGTACGTCTCACCACGCCCTGAAAGACAGAGCCGCCATCAAACCGGGCGAGACCCTTCTGGTGTTAGGCGCTGCGGGGGGCGTAGGCTTAGCAGCAGTGGAGTTGGGCAAGGCTATGGGGGCGCGAGTTATTGCGGCGGCCTCGACGGAGGAAAAACTGGAGATCACCCGACAACATGGCGCTGACGATGCCATACTTTATTCATCGGGAGATTTGGACAGGGATCAACAAAAAGAATTCTCAAATGCCATTAAAGAGAAAACCGGCGGTCAAGGTGCCGATGTTGTTTATGATCCGGTAGGTGGCGCTTATGCCGAACCGGCCTTACGGGCTACGAACTGGGAAGGGCGATATCTTGTTATCGGTTTTGCGGCAGGAGATATCCCCCGTATTCCCCTTAACCTTGCTCTCCTTAAGGGATGCCAAATTGTTGGTGTGTTCTGGGGTGCTTTTGTGGGACGTGACCCAGTCGGTCATGCAAAAAATTGCGAGGAACTGATGGCTCTTTATCTTGACGGCAAGATAAAACCTCACGTATCTGTAACCTATCCACTGGAGAAAACGGCACAAGCGCTCAACGATATGGCAGCCCGCAAAGTTATCGGAAAAATAGTCGTGGTCCCCGGTTCGTGAATACTCACTGCGAAGCACCATGAGTGCAAAAGGTGCACGCCTTTCACTCAGGTTACGTATAGGTCGCCGCGCCTTTGAAAAACTTCCCGGTAACGTAAGAGGTGCAATCTGGCTTCTAATGTCTGCCGTTTTGTTTACGGTGATGACAATCCTAGTAAAACATATCGGTGGGCGGTTGGGTGTTTTTCAAGTTGCTTTTTTTCGTGCCCTGTTTAGCCTTCTGGTCATCCTTCCTTTTTTGATACGCGTCGGATTTGCAGACGGTGGTATTCGTACCCATTATCCGGTATTGCAAATTGTTCGTGGCATTGTCGGTAGCGTCGGCATGATATGTGGGTTTTACGCCGTTATTCATTTGCCTCTCGCCGATGCCCAAGCGTTTAGTTTTGCCCGTGCATTATTTGTGGTGCCTTTGGCCTGGCTCATCCTCAGAGAAGTAGCCGGACTACCACGCATTGCAGCAACGCTGGTAGGGTTCGCCGGCGTCCTTATCATGTTGCGTCCCGGTACCGAAACAATCACGGACCCCGCAGCACCGGTTGCAGTAGGTGGAGCAGCGTTGGTAGCCCTAGCCGTTATTCTTGTGAAAATTGTATCGCACCGCGATCAACCGGTAACCCTTATGTTTTATACAGGTGTGGTGGGATCTCTCGTTACCATCGGCCCCGCTCTTTGGGCGTGGGTGGCACCTACTATTTGGGAGTTGGTATTGCTTTTGGCGATGGGGACTGTAGCGGCGGGGGCTCATAATTGTTTTATTCGCGCTTACAGGGCGGGAGAGCCTACGGCCATTGCGCCATTTGATTATACGCGGCTTTTATTTGCAGCAATTGCAGGATATTTTTTCTTTTCTACCTTCCCGGACTTCTGGATTGTTTCCGGTGCCTGTCTTATTGTAGGCTCTACGTTCTACATTGTGCGCCACGAGGCGCAAACAGCCACTCAGAACACACAACCCCCAACAGACAAACAGAGAGAGGATACCCATCATGAAATTAGATAACAGCATCGGCGCAGTGATAACAGGGGGGGCATCGGGGTTGGGAGAAGCCACCGCCCGCGAGTTGGCAGCCCATGGGGTCAAAGTGGCATTGTTTGATTTGAACGGCGATTTAGGTGAGAAAACCGCCAAGGATATTGGTGGCGTTTTTTGTGAGGTCAATGTTACGGATGAAGCCAGTGTGGATGCGGGTTTTAAAAAAGCACGTGCGGCAATCGGTCAAGAGCGCATTCTTGTGAGTTGTGCCGGTACGGGTATTGCGGTCAAGACAGCCTCCCGCGACAAAGAAACCGGCGAAATTAAGGTTCATCCTCTGGAACATTTTGACCGTATCATTCAAATTAATCTTGTGGGTTCTTTCCGTTGCCTAGCTAAATCTGCGGCAGGCATGATGTCTCTGGGTCCCGTAACGCCCGATGGTGGACGCGGCGTTATTATCAACACGGCTTCTGTAGCGGCCCAAGACGGACAGATCGGTCAGGCGGCTTATTCTGCCTCTAAGGGTGGTATTGTGGGCATGACGTTGCCCATCGCCCGTGATTTATCCCGTGAGGGCATTCGCGTTAACACAATTTTGCCAGGATTATTTAACACGCCTTTGTTTGCAGGGGCTTCTGACAAAGTTAAGCAAGCGCTGGGCGCTCAGGTTCCCTTTCCACCGCGGTTGGGTCATCCCCCGGAGTATGCTTTGCTGGCCCGCCAGATTTGTGAAAATGATATGTTAAATGGTGAGTCCATCCGTCTGGATGGCGCTATTCGCATGGCACCTCGTTAAGATAAAAACCTATAGGAGAAGTATCATGAAACCCATTGAACAAGTCCTCGCTTTTTTAGCAGAAAATCAACCCACCAATCCCAACGAAACGCCGCAAGAACGCCGCGCTGGCATGGAAGAGGCGCTCGGTGCTTTTCCCGTTCCCGACGGAGTGAGCATCACGCCGGTTGATGCAGACGGTGTGTCAGCGGAATGGGTGGCTGCTCCCGGCGTAGCCGAAGACCGGGTGATTTTATATCTCCACGGAGGAGGTTATGTGATTGGTTCTCCCAAAACCCACCGAACACTTACTGCCAAACTTTCCGAGACGGCCGGAGCACGTGTCCTCGCGATTGATTATCGTCTGGCACCGGAGCATCCCTTTCCGGCAGCTGTAGAAGACGCCCTCACGGCATGGCAATGGCTATTGGGTCAGGGGCTTTCGTCCCGCTCTATGGGTATAAGCGGCGATTCTGCCGGTGGGGGGCTAACCATGGCCCTTTTGCTGGAGGCACGGGATAAAGGAGTAAGCCTTCCTGCAGCGGCAGCACCTATCAGCCCGTGGGTGGATTTAACCGGTGAGGCTGCCAGCATAGAAACCCGAGCAGATGCCGACCCCATGATCTCACGTGAACCCCTACTGGAGATGGCAGCCCATTACACAGGCGCAAGCGGCGATGCGCGGCATCCTCTGGTCTCGCCCATATTTGCTGACCTTACCGGCCTACCTCCCCTGCTTATTCATGTGGGTGATGCGGAAGTGCTGCTAGACGACAGCCTGACACTTCACGATAATGCACTAAAGGCAAATGTTCCCTCACGCCTAAAGGTATGGGATGAGATGATTCATGTCTTTCAGGTCTTCCACTCTATATTGCCGGAAGGCGTTGACTCTCTCAATGAAATAGGACAGTTCTTCTGCACTGAATGGGGCAAAGCCAAGGCCCGCAACGCCGCCTAATCTGAACCTTCCGGCTTGCGTCTATCGTGACGGCCGGCAGAACCGGCAAGGCGGTCCATTGCGCGGGCAAGGGCAATATCCTTCTCGCTCACACCGCCCGTATCATGGGTGGTGAGAACAACGTCCACCGTGCGATAAACATTAAACCATTCAGGATGATGGTCCATCTTCTCGGCAATCATGGCGATGCGGCTCATCCATCCAAAGGCTTCATTGAAATTTTTGAACTGATAGGTTTTTTCAATGGCCTCCCGCCCCTTTACCTTGCGCCATCCCGTAAGGGAAGTCAGCGCCTTTTTCCGCATAGCAGAACCAGATTTTTCCATCATGGGTTTCTCCTTGCCTCTATCAATACCGCATCCAGAACTGTCATAAAATCAATCCCCGCGCAACCCAAACTATTTTTTCATAGCTCTTACTTATCGCCACCCCCAAAAGAGGCTACATTATAATAGTGCCCAAAAGCCGGAATCAAACACCGTGGCGTAACCATGGTTTACACCTCCGTGATTTTTGGTTAGATGCCATCATGGCAGATATGATAGCTCTCATTGAAGAGCGTAACTCAAGGAATAGGATATGAGAACAAAAGTGAGTATCTTTCTGGGGTGTCTGCTTTTATTGTCTGTCTTGGTATACCTCCTTCAGGCGCAAGATGATAATGCGTGGTTGGGAACTTTTTGGCGTACGGCCACGGTGGCGGATGTTGAAGCCGTTCTTGAGGGTGGAGCGAATATCAACGCCCGCGATGAGGCTGGATGGACGCCGCTGCATTGGGCAGCTGTCGCGAGCCAAACACCAGTGGTGGTGAAACTGTTGCTGGATCACGGGGCCGATATAGAAGCCCGTGACAAGGATGGCGTAACGCCCTTGCATTGGGCAGCGGCAGCTATCTTTAACCAAACACCAGCGGTGGTGAAACTACTGCTGGATCACGGGGCCGATATAGAGGCCCGTGATGCGGGTGGAGAAACACCCCTGCATGTGGCAGCCAATAACGCAACACCAATGATGGTGAAAGTATTACTGGATTATGGAGCCGATATAGAGGCCCGTGATAAGAATGGCTTAACGCCCCTGCATTCGGCGCATGTGGCGGCTAGTAACGCAACACCAGTGATGGTAAAAGTATTACTGGATCATGGAGCCGATATAGAGGCCCGCAGTAAAAATGGCTCAACACCCCTACATCAGGCGGCAGCTAATAGCGAAACACCGGCGGTGGTGGAAATGTTACTGGATTATGGGGCCGACATAGAGGCCCATGATAAGAATAACTCAACGCCCCTGCATATAGCAGCGCTCAAGAGCAAAACATCGACAGTAGTGGAGGTGTTACTGGACCATGGGGCAGATGGCACGGCGCGGGATAAAGATGGAAAAACACCTTTTGATCTCATTCAGGACAATGAGACTCTTAAGGATACCAAAGCCTATTGGCGGCTTAACGAGGCTCAATATTGATAAGATTCACCATAAGGAATGGGGATGAGTAAAGAAGACCAGCGCGGAGTTTTTAGTTTATTCTGAGCGGCATTATTATATTAACCCCCAAAAAAGAGTATAAGAGAAGTGTTTATGCGACCCCCCTTAACTCTGTGAAGGACCCTCCATGCTTATGAAAATCATTCTTGGCACTCTTGCTATTATCGTGATTGCCATCGGTGGATGTACAATTTTTCTGCCGGAACGATTTGCCGTCAACGCACCGATTATGAACTCTCTGTTTGGCTGGGGAGCTGAACTTGAACCGGCAGATGTTTTGCAAACCCGCCTCATGCTACCAGACGGGTATGACTTTAATGTTTATGCCGAGGGCCTTGGTCACGCACGCATCATGCGCTGGACCAAAGGCGGAGATTTGCTTTTATCAACCCCGCGCACCGGTGAGATTAAAATTATACGGGCCGGAGCCTCCGGCAGTGAGCGCGGCGGAGCGGTGGAGGTTCTTATTGATGGGCTTAACCGTCCTCATGGCGTCGAGATTGTAGGGGATTATCTTTATATCGGAGAGACAGACGCTATCTTGCACATACCTTTTGATAACGCCCGGGGCATACTTACCGGAGAGGCCGAGTATATCGTCACGGACCTGCCCGGCGGTGGTAATCACTGGACACGTACTGTCAAACAAGGGCCAGACGGCTGGTTGTATGTTAATATCGGCTCATCGTGCAATGTGTGCCTTGAGGATGATGAGCGTCGTAGCACTTTGATGCGCTTCAGGCCCGATGGCAGCGATATTGAAATTTTCGCCGAGGGTTTGCGTAACACGGTAGGCTGGGACTGGCAGCCGGGAACAGGCAACCTCTACGGCGTGGATAATGGCCGCGACCTGCTGGGTGATAATGAGCCACCCGAAGAGGTTAATCTTATCCGCAGGGGTGGATTTTACGGATGGCCATTCCTGAACGGCTTCAACAAACCCGACCCGGATTTCGGCGATATATCCGACCCGCGCATTAAAGACGCCATTGAACCGGCATACGGGATGACCGCTCATATAGCACCTCTGGCCATCACGTTTATGGGGAACGATGCTCCGCCGGGATTGGAAGGAGCCGCTCTTGTAACCCAACACGGATCATGGAACCGCACCCGCAAGGCAGGTTACAAGGTTATCTCTCTTCATTGGAGGACAGATGGTTCTATTGAGGATCGTGATTTTTTCACCGGATTTGAAAAAGACGAAGACGTCATCGGCCGCCCCGTGGATGTTACCATTGGTCCCGATGGCGCTATATATGTTTCTGATGATTATGCAGGCGCCATATACCGCATTACCCACGAGAGTATGGAATCCGCCCACGGCACTGCAAGCCCAACCAAAACCACCCGCCATACAACACCGGCCTCTGCTAAACCGGAACGGCCAATAGCACTCACGGCGGATTTAATACGCACAGGAGCTAAACTATGGCAAGACAACATGTGTGCCGTCTGCCATAGCCTGTCAGAAGCCTCAACGGACATAGCCTATGTTCGTCTTGATAATCTGTCCACCCGCTATAACATTGACGATATTGTCAGTATTCTCAAAGTGCCACCAGGCAACATGCCTGCCCCTCCCATCAGCGATGCAGAGCGCGAAGCGTTAGCCTATTATGTTCTTGACCGTTTTTAGTTCCGGATGAGTGCGGGTTTCTCTCCCCTATCTCTCAAGTGCGGCGGCTTAATTGCAGAACTGCCTTTTGCTGACCCCCTTACCCTTTTTGCACCATTTGCTGACCAGCCTTTTGCACTGCTTTTAGAGTCTGCCCGCGCCCACGACCCGCAGGGCGGGCGCTGGAGCTTTATTCTAACAGCTCCACGCTCCCGCATTATTGTACCCGCCGGAGAATCTCATAGCAGGCGGCCCTTTGATTCCTTGCGTGCCATGTGTGCTCCCGACCCTCACATGATAGAATTTGCTGCGGCCATAACCCAGACCTTCAAGGAACGGTTAAATACCCCGCCCCCTCCCTTTGTGGGAGGTGTAGCAGGCCTGTTTGGATATGAACTGGGTCATGCCTTAGAGCGTTTGCCGATAGTAGAAGGTGGTGTCTCCACGCCTGATATGGCGGTTGGTTTTTATACCAGAGTCATAGCCTTTGACCATAAAACCTACCGCGCTTTTTTATTGAGCGCTGACGGCAACTCGGACGATGCGGATTTCTTGCAAGCACAGCCAGAGGCAAGCCCCACCATCAATCCTCAAGTCCATAATGCTGATGTGTTTGCCGTGCCGGATTGTATGAATTCAAACTTCACACGGACGGATTATGAAAACGCCATTGCCCGCATTATTGAGCACATCAGAGCCGGAGATATTTTTCAGGCTAACCTCTCACAACGGTTCGAAACCCCCCTTATGCCGGATGACACACCTTTGGCTGTCTATGCCCGGCTAAGGCGAATTTCTCCGGCTCCCTTTGCAGGATTTTTCAATTTAGGCGAGGTCTCTATTCTCTCTTCATCACCGGAGCGGTTTGTTTCCTGCAGGGATGGTGTTGTAGAGACCCGCCCCATAAAAGGAACCCGTCCTCGTGGCAAAACACCCGCTCAGGATAAAGCGCTTGCAGAAGAGCTAAAAACCAACTCCAAAGACAGAGCAGAAAACATCATGATTGTGGATTTGTTGCGCAATGATTTATCAAAAGTGTGCACAAACTATTCTGTCAAAACAGAAAAATTGTGCGCTCATGAAGCGTATCCCTCTGTGCATCATCTGGTTTCTACCATCAGTGGACGTCTGCGGTCAGGGTTAGGGCCGGTAGATTTATTGACGGCGTGTTTCCCCGGTGGTTCTATTACCGGAGCTCCAAAAATACGCGCTATGGAAATTATTACCAGTTCGGAAAATAGCAGACGAGGCGCTTATTGCGGAGCACTTGGTTATATTGGCGTTGACGGCACGATGGATACCAACATTGCCATCCGCACCATAACCATCGAGGGGCAACGTGCGTTTTTTCAGGCCGGTGGAGGCATCACTGCAGCCTCTGATCCCACCGCCGAATATGAAGAAACTCTGGTCAAGGCCGCCCCTATGGCACAAGCCTTAACTCTGCCTAGCACTCACGAAGAGTAGTGCTGCATGATTTTGCTCGTAGATTATTACGATTCTTTTGTCTACACGCTAGCACGTTATGTAGAGGAGTTAGGGTTCGCCACCTGCGTAATGCGTCATGACGATGTTGATGAGTCGCTTATTGAAAACCTTAGGCCTAGCGCTCTTATTTTATCTCCCGGCCCGGGAGCGCCTGAGGACACCCCCACCTCTCTTGATCTTGTGCGTCATTTTGGGGCGTCCCTACCCATGCTTGGTATTTGCCTTGGTCATCAAATTATCGCACGAGCTTATGGAGCACGTGTGCTACGCGTTGAGCCCGCACACGGCATATCCACCGCCCTTTCTCATGATGGTATCGGATTGTTTACGGGTCTCCCTTCTCCTTTGATGGCCGCCCGTTATCATTCCCTAGCCATAGATTTACCTGACCACACCCCTCTGATGCCTCTTGCCTGTAGTATGGACAACATCATCATGGCTTTTCGCCACCGGACACACCCTCTTTACGGAGTTCAGTTTCACCCTGAGTCTGTTATCAGTGAGGGCGGACATCAACTCCTGAGTAATTTTCTGCATGAGACAGGGCTATGACACATTCTTTCTGGTATAACGGAGCGCTCGTACCCACAACAACCTCTCTTGATCCAGCCGATAGAGGCTTTTTGCTCGCTCACGGCGTCTTTGAAACTCTGCTCACCATTGACGGAAAAATTATATGGGGAGAAGAGCATATCAGGCGCCTTTTTCATGGGGCACTCACACTGGGCATACCCACACCCTATTCACAAGACGATTTGCTGACCGCTTGTAGCGATGTTATAGAAGCGAACAAAGCCAAAAACTACCAAGGAATACGTATCACTCTTACCCGTGGTGCCGGTCCACGTGGTCTGGCTCCTCCGCCTGATGATGTCTCTCCCACACTTCTCATCACAACGGCGGAAGTTGGACCCATGCCTACACCTCCTTCCCTCATCACGGCACACACTACCACCCGAAACGAAAAAAACCCCACAGCCCAACTTAAGACCCTTTCCTATACAGACAACATTATCGCACGCCAAGAGGCCATTACCGCTGACTCCGATGATGCCTTAATGCTAAACACGGCAGGAAATTTGGCGTGTGCTACCACCGCCAATGTTTTTATATGGATTGATAATACACTTCTGACTCCGCCCTGCCATGACGGTTGTCTGCCCGGCATAACACGACGCCATTTTATAGATGCCGCTCACAAATCCGGCATTCAGTATCAAGAAACATCCATCGCATCATCACAGTTGGAACAATGCACTGCCATAGTGCTAACTAATTCTCTCACTGGTGCGGTATTTGCCAAAAGCTGTAATGGTCATTCCTTGCAACAGCCAGATTCTCTTTCGGGTCTTCTCCGGAACTTCAACACTTTGTTTTATGCAACCAGCCAATAGGCCCGAAGACCATCCAAAACATATTGTGTGGCCAGAGCTGCCAGAATAATTCCCGAAACACGCGATATGACCTTGCTTATAGTCTCCCCGATAATTTTCTGTATAAAATCAGACAACCGAAACAAAATATAGCACAGCAACAAAACGACAATGCCAATAGACAAAATAACTCCCTGTGCTACGACATCACCGACCTGAGCGTTCATTAGTAGTAATATGGTAGCAACCGCCCCCGGTCCGGTGATCATGGGTATAGCCAACGGAAAAACCGAAATATCATAATCAAACTCCGTCTGTGCTTCTTCAACAGACCGCTTGCGTCGCTCAGTACGCCGCCCAAACAACATCTCAACAGCAATCAAAAACAAAAGAGTCCCCCCCGCAATCCGAAAAGCGGGCAAGCCAACACCTATGGCTTTAAGAAATGGTGTTCCCAACAGGCCGAAAAACATCAAGACACCCACAGAAACAACAATGGTGCGTATTGCAACAATACGTTTCTTCGCCGCATCAGCATCCTGAGTCAAAGACACAAAGACCGGCAACATACCTATAGGGTCAATAACGATAAATAACGTAACAAATGTTGGTAGAACGATAGTCCAGAAAATATCCATGACTTATCTCTCTGTGCCGTTGTTTGGATTTGTTACCGAAACCGGTACGGCCGATCTCCTCTTAATGAGAGGAAAGCCACAGCACTCACCCCTAATTACTCTCCCTGAGGCTGCAAAACCTGCCGCCCGCGGTACATACCACTCTTTAAATCAATATGATGAGGGCGATGCAACTCTCCGCTATCCGGGTTTTCTACATAGGCCGGACGCTTAAGAGCCTGAGAAGCACGACGCATACCGCGCTTGGATGGGGTTACTTTTCTTTTTGGAACGGCCATTGGGGGTTTCTCCTGTCGGAAATATATGAAGGTTTTTATAGCCGAAATGGTGGCCTCCGTCCACCATTTGTCTACATACCCTCCTTCTGCGCTCCGAAGCATGCTATAAGTTCAGCAGAAATCCTCAAGAAAGCCCCGCGAAACCTTACAATGAATCCGATTATTGTTATTCCCGCTCGTATGGAGTCTCAACGTCTACCAGACAAACCTCTCGCAGACATCCATGGAACCCCCATGATTGTTCATGTCTGGCGACAGGCTATGAAGGCAAAATGTGGTCCTGTGGTAGTAGCCGCCAGCGCTGAGGCCATAGCACAAGCGGTGCGGAAGGCTGGAGGGAAAGCCATTGTGGAAAACGGCTCCCATGCCTCCGGCTCTGACAGAATAGCCGCAACCCTAGCCCATCTTGACCCTGAAGAGCGCTATGATCCGGTAATAAATCTGCAAGGAGACATGCCAACTTTAGACCCTGCCCTTGTGCAGGCGGTCATGGAGCCTTTTACTGAGGCATACAGCGAGGTGTGCGATATATCAACCTTGGCAGCCCCCCTAACAGATCCCTCAGAGTTGGATAACTCCGCCGTTGTAAAAGCCGTGGTATCTTTTCAAGAGGGAGACGATTGGGGCAAAGCCCTTTACTTCACCCGCGCTACTGCTCCATGGGGTGAGGGGCCTTATTATCATCACATCGGCCTTTACGGCTATCGACGCGCTGCCCTCAAAAAATTTGTGACTACCCCGCCCTCACCTTTGGAGCAGCGTGAAAAGCTTGAGCAGTTGCGCGCTCTAGAAGCCGGATTAAAGATCATAGTGCGCCGCGTCGCACAAACAGCCCTCGGCGTTGATACTTCCGATGATCTTGAGAAGATACGCTCAATGATGGCATAAATACCATCAGGTGCACAATCACACCCATTGAAAACCAATATGACAAACGTTACCAACAACAATATCGTCTTTCAGGGCGAGCAAGGGGCCAACTCTCACATTGCCTGTCAGGCAGTTTTTCCGGATATGACCCCTGTGCCATGCCGCACCTTTGAAGATACTCTAACGGCGGTTTCTTCCGGTACAGCACAACTTGGTATGATTCCTATTGAAAACTCTCTTGCCGGGCGAGTAGCCGATATTCATCACCTCATGCCCCGTTCGGATTTGTTCATTGTGGGAGAGCATTTCCTTAAGGTGCACCATCAATTACTAACTCTGCCTAATGCACCCGTTGAGAAATTAAAGAGTGTGCAAAGTCACGAACAAGCGTTGAGCCAATGCCGCGATATCATCCAAGAGATGGATTTAGAGCCCATACCGGCAGCTGACACGGCAGGCTCTGCCCGTGAGATAGCAGAAAAAGGCGACAAATCATGCGCAGCTATTGCAACCGAACTGGCTGCTTCATTATATGGCCTTCAGATTGTACGCACCAACATAGAAGATGCCAGTCACAACACAACACGCTTTATTATTGTTGCTAACCAACCCAATAAAGCCAACGTCACCGACGGGCCGATTATTACCAGCCTCGTGTTTCAGGTGCGCAACGTGCCCGCTGCCCTCTACAAAGCACTAGGGGGTTTTGCTACCAACGGTGTTAACATAACCAAGCTGGAAAGCTATCAGTTGGAAGGCAGTTTTAACGCCACTCAATTCTATGCAGATATTGAAGGACACCCCGAAGATCGCTCTGTTCAGCTGGCTTTAGAGGACCTTTCTTTTTTTACGTCCAGATTGCGCATTCTGGGCGTCTACAAAGCTTCTCCCCTGCGCCAAGAATTCAGCTCATAAGGTGTTATTCATCCACCAAAGCTTTGATAATCTGATGCGCTATCGCCATAGGCGGAGGGGCCATCAATCCACCCTCGTTCGCTTCCGGATCTGCACGGCGGTTTATCATCTCTCGAAGTTCGGCCTGCTCAAACCACCGGCCTTCTTCAAGCTCCACCCCGTCAATATAAATTTCCTCCGAGACTGCATCGGCAAAACAGCCAATCATTAAAGAGGACGGCCACGGCCATGGTTGCGTGGAATGATACCGCACCGAACTAATCTCAAGACCGGCTTCTTCATGGAGTTCTCGCGCAACCGCCTCTTCAATGGTCTCGCCTGGCTCCATAAAACCCGCTAACGCTGAAAACATACCCGGTGGCCAGCCACTTTGACGCCCCAAAAAGCACCGCCCCTGATGAAGAGCCGCCATAATCACCACGGGGTCCGTGCGTGGAAAATGCTCCGCACCACAAGCCTCACAGTGTCTTTTATAGCCCCCCTCCACAACGATGGTAGCCCCCCCACAAACCGCACAAAAACCATGCCGCCGATGCCACTCTAACATGCCTCTGGCCTGCGCCATAATGGCTAACTCACCTGAGGGCATATCTCCCGCCATAGCCAGTTCCCGCAAATCTTCAAAGCGTCCCATGCCACTAACAGGACCTTCATTCTCCGGATCTCTCGCATGGCTAATATCCAACGCAAATAAAGCCTTGCCTCGGCGGTTGATACCAAGGAAAACAAACAAGGATTCCGGCAAGAACATGCTTTCCAACAAAGTAAACGGTAGCCAGCCAGTATCCCGTCCAGCCCCCGGGGTGTGCTCCGGCAAAACAAGAGGCATAAGATGCCAAAGCGGAACCACCAACGTTTCCGGCTCACAACGCTTGCCCTCAAGCCATGCCGCATCGCCCCGTTTGTGGCCCATGCGGTCCAGTGGATTATTGGCAAATATGTTGGGATTACGGGTTAAGACCATGGTCTCCATGCTTGCCATGAATGGAAATGATAGGCAAGGGATTTACCCAGACGGCCCTAAGGTGCTCCAAGGCGTAGGCGGATGTGCTTTCCCTTGCCAGAGTCGGTAGCGCCAATGATATACTCCCGGCTGGAAGGTTGGCGGTGGACGCATCCCCCGCCCATCGGGTCAGGTCCGGAAGGAAGCAGCCCAGACGGGTGTGGTGCGGGTTGCTGTTCAGCCTTCCGCCTTTGTTCTTTTTTCATTGACCATAAACCATACCGTGACAGATAGCACACCTGATACCACTTCGAGTCTTGTTCCTGACGTTGAACCCAATCAAGAGGGGTTTAACCTCGGCACACCAGAAACCCCCGCCACCCAATCCGATGGCGGTTACAGAGTGCTGGCGCGCAAATATCGACCTCTCTCGTTTGACGACCTCATCGGCCAAGATGCTATGGTGCGCACTCTTGATAACGCGTTTGCTACCGGACGCATTGCCCATGCTTTTATGCTGACCGGAGTGCGTGGAGTTGGCAAGACGACCACCGCCCGTATTTTAGCCCGCGCTCTTAATTATGAAGACCCGTCAGGAGACAAGGAAAGCGGGCCGACACTCACCATGCCTACCTTTGGATCTCATTGCGAAGCCATAATGGAATCCCGCCACATGGATGTTCTGGAGATGGATGCCGCCTCTCATACCGGCATTGCTGACATTCGCGAGATTCTCGACACCGTGCGCTATCTGCCGGTTTCAGCGCGTTACAAAGTTTATATTATTGACGAGGTTCACATGCTCTCTACAGCGGCTTTCAATGGCTTGCTAAAAACGCTGGAGGAACCCCCACCCTATGTAAAGTTTATCTTTGCTACCACGGAAATTCGCAAAGTGCCGGTGACAGTGCTCTCTCGGTGTCAGCGGTTTGATTTACGGCGTTTAGGCATGGATGATATTAGTCGTCTTTTGACGTCTGTTGCCAAGAGCGAAGATGTGTCCATTACAGAAGGCGCGTTACGTCTTATCGCCCGGGCAGCAGATGGTTCAGCGCGGGATGCTTTATCGCTTTTAGATCAAGCCATTGTTCAGGGAGATGGAATCATTGAAGAAGCACCGGTGCATCACATGTTGGGCCTTGCCGACAGAGCCCGCATGGTGGATTTGTTTGATAGTTTGATGCAGGGCGATATAAATGCTGCCCTTGATGAGTTGAGAGAGCAGTATAATGCCGGTGCTGTTCCGGTGGCGATTATGAGCGATTTGGCAACCATCACCCATTGGGTAACGCGGGTAAGGTTGGGGGGAGCCGGTGAAGAGATGACCTTAGCCGGTTTAGAGGAGCAACGTGCACAAGCCATGGCGGATCAATTTTCTCTAGGCGCTTTAACCCGTGCCTGGCAGATGCTGCTTAAGGGCCTTCTAGAGGTACAAAATGCGCCGTGGCCTGTTATAGCCGCCGAGATGGCACTTATACGTTTGGCTCATGGGGCTACCATGCCAACCCCTGACGATATTATACGGCAACTCTCTGAAACACCTGAAGGGTCTATACCATCCGGGGGAGATAATAGTACTCCACCCCCTTCTCCAAGAGAAAATCCACACGCTCAAAATTTATCTACTCAAAAAATTACCTCTCCAACAAAAGTAGCATCACACCAAAAAATTCAGAGACCTGCTCCTGACACGCCTTTATCTCCCTCACCGGAAACGTTTGATGCTCTTGTGGCGCTGGTAAAAGAAAAGCGTGATATTCGTCTTAGCACGGCGCTGGAAAGAAATATCCATCTGGTCTCTTTTGCTCCGAGAACTATGACGGTACGGGTGAAAGATTTATCCAGACGGGATGACTTCATTTGCACCCTTATTACCCGCTTACACGAATGGACCGGCGAGCAATGGAATATTCACCTCTCAGAAGAAGCCGGTGCACCTACGATCCATGAACAAAACAAGGCCCGTGAAGCGCAATTATGGGAGGCTGCCCACAAGGCACCCCTTGTTACCCGCGTTATGGATATATTTCCCGGCGCACAAATCAAGGCCGTGCGTCCCGCATCTGACTCGACTGGTCAATCCTGATGGCGCCACGGGGCTTGTCTGCCGGATCTGACGTTGAACGTCTCATTCAACTTCTCGCACGCTTACCGGGGTTAGGGCCGCGCTCTGCTCGCAGGGCAGCGCTGGCTCTTATCCGCCGCCGTGATACTCTAATGGCACCTTTGGGAGATGCGATACATGCGGTTCTGGAGACCATCACAGAGTGTCAAGAATGCGGCAATGTAGACAGCCAAAACCCCTGCACTATCTGCACCAACGGTGAGCGTGATAACCAACTGATTTGTGTGGTGGAATCAGTCGCCGATTTATGGGCGCTGGAGAGAGCGGGAGCTATTCAGGGTCACTATCATGTTCTAGGGGGCGCACTGTCGGCCATTGATGGCGTGGGGCCGGATGATTTGCGTATTCCCGACCTTGTAAGACGTGCAGCACGCGCCCGCGAGGTTATTCTTGCCTTAAGTGCCACGGTGGACGGTCAAACAACGGCTCATTATATTGCCGATAGTTTGGAGGAAAGTAATGTCGTCCTCTCGCGTCTGGCCCACGGCGTACCGGTGGGCGGTGAGTTGGATTATATGGATGAAGGAACTCTAACCACTGCCATCCGGGCCCGCCGCCCCATGAATGGTGGGACGGGTGTCAACGCGGAGTAATCCTTACTCACCCGTAATAGAGGGAGGCGGGGTTTCCTCCATATCCAAAGCCTGTATTTTTTCGCCCCGCCGGATAATTTTTTCAGCAGACGTCTCAATCTGTCTCACATCATCCTCTGCCTGATTAAAATGACGCTTTAGATTGCTGGCACGTTTAGCAAGCCGCTCTACGTCATCCATCAATCTTGCCACCTCCTGTTGAATAAGTCCCGCCTGTTCACGCATCTTTACATCTCGCAAAACGGCGCGGATAGTATTCAACGTTGCCATCAAAGTTGTGGGCGATACAATCCACACCCGCGTTTGATAAGAAGATTCTACAACATTAGGGTGATTGGCATGAAGCTCCGCATAAACCGCTTCAGAAGGCAAAAACATTAGAGCTGATTCCGCCGTCTCACCCGGAATAATATACCGCTCAGCAATAGCAGACACGTGTTTGCCTATATCGCCGGCAAATTGCCGCTCAGCCTGTTTGCGATCCATCTCATCTTCAGCATTACGCAAGGCATGATATGCCTCTAGCGGAAACTTAGCATCAATCACAATAGGTCCAGGCGGATACGGCAAGCGTATAAGACAATCCGCACGCTTGCCGTTACTCAAACCAGCCTGAAAATCATATGCCTGCTCCGGCAACGCATTGCGTACGATGTTCTCTAACTGCACCTCACCAAAAGCACCCCGCGCTTGCTTGTTGTCCAGAATATCCTGAAGTCCTAAGACCTGACTGGATAAATCCGTCAATTTTTTTTGAGCCTCGTCAATGACATTAAGACGCGTGGTGATGGATCCCAACGTTTCAGCTGTCTCTTTTGCCGATTGACTCATCTGCTGATTTAAGGCCGTCTGCATAGAAGCCTGATTGGTGGTCAAGGTTTGCACCTGCCCCACCAACTGCTGCAAACTTTCTACCGTCTTCTGATCCGATAGGCGCCTCACAAAGAAAAACGCAGTCCCTACAAGCAGAATAACCGCTAACGCAATAACCAAGATAAAAATATCCATAAAAACACAACCCAGAAAGACAGCGCAAAATAATGTGGTGCGAGCCTACACTACCCGTTAATCTATGGTAAAAGATGACTGTGACACACTCAAGATGCCGCGTCAAAATGGCTCTTGACGCAGGAGCACTCAATACTTAGGTAACAGACATGGCAATAAGAGAAATTCTTGTAGCACCCGACCCCCGATTACGGCAGGTCAGCACGCCGGTAGAGACAGTGGACGATGACATACGCTCCCTGATGGATGACATGGTAGAAACCATGAACCATGCCGATGGTGTTGGGTTAACGGCAATCCAGATTAACGTGCCCAAGCGGATTGTTGTCATGAACATGGCCTACGGCGAACCTCTGGATGAGGCCGAAGCAGATAAGAGCACAGAAGAGGAAGACTTCAGGGATCGGCCAAGATCTGAACCGGAGCCACATTTTTTTATTAATCCGGAGATTCTGGATATCTCACCGGAGATGTCTATCCGTAAAGAGGGCTGTCTTTCAGTGCCCGGAGTTTATGAGGAGATTGAACGCCACGCCACCTGTCGGGTGCAGTATCTGGATCGCGAAGGCACGTCCCAAGAGATGGAATGCCAAGGGTTGATGTCCGTCTGTATGCAACATGAAGTTGATCACATGAATGGCGTTTTGTTTGTGGATCATTTATCCCGATTAAAGAGGGACATGATCTTAAAACGTCTGGCTAAGGAAAAGCGACAGAACGACTCTGATAATAACGCCGTGCAGGCATAGTCTCTTATGGCCCTACGGATTGCCTTTATGGGAACGCCCAAATTTGCCGTCCCCACCCTTGAGAAAGTAATAGAAGCAGGCCATGATGTAGCCGCCGTTTATGTACGCCCTGCCCGACCCGCCGGACGCTCTCTTAAAATAACCCCCTCTCCGGTTGAGCAAACAGCGCAAATTCATGGGTTACCCCTTAAGGCTCCCTATAATTTCAAGTCAGAAGAAACTCACAAAGAGTTCGCCGCTCTAAATGTGGACGCGACCGTGGTCGTAGCCTATGGATGTCTTTTACCATCTGCTATTTTACATCAACCTAATTTTGGATGTTTGAATCTGCACCCCTCCCTGCTACCACGCTGGCGGGGAGCGGCTCCGGTTGAGCGAGCCTTAATGGCAGGAGATGAAATCACAGGTGTTAACATTATGAAGATGGATGAGGGGTTGGATACGGGGCCTGTTTTATTGTCTGAGTCTGTTTCTATTGACCGTCAGGAAAATGCAGAACAGTTGCGGGCGCGCCTAGCCGAGTGCGGAGCGCTTTTGATGGTGCAAGCGTTGTCAGATCTTGAGGGAGGGAGTCTCAAGACCCGGCCTCAATCAGAGAACGATGCTTTATATGCGCGGCGCATTGAAAAGTCCGAGACTCGTCTGGATTGGAGTCGCCCCGCACAAGACTTATGGTATCACGTGCGGGGTTTGGCACCCGCACCCGGGGCGTGGTTTGAGATGAATGATGGCGAACGGGTTCGGGTACTACGGGCACAACCTGTTGAGAGTGCGGGGGTATGCGGTGAAGTCCTAGATGACGCTGCAACCATTGCCTGTGGCCAGGGAGCATTGCAACTTCTGGAAGTTCAACGTGCCGGACGCAAAGCCATGACAGTGGATGTGTTTTTGCGGGGCGCACGTTTGAGGTGCGGCACACACCTTACGTAAGGCGTAACAATTACATGGCGCGCTACAAGTTAACAATTGAATATGATGGCAGTGCGTTTTGCGGTTGGCAATCTCAAGCCAACGGCGGTGCGGTACAGGACGCTCTCACAAATGCTATTGAGGCTTTTTGCGGCGAGCGAGTTGTCGTCTATGGAGCCGGACGTACCGATGCCGGTGTTCACGCCCTTGGTCAAACGGCCCATATTGACTTAACCCGCAGGCATAACCCGGACGTTATTCGAGAGGCCGTAAACTTTCACAGCCGTCCTTTACCTGTTAGCGTTTTATCCGTAACCCCTACAGCAGATGATTTTGATGCCCGTTTTAGTGCCCGACGGCGCGACTATCGCTATCGCATTATCAATCGCCGTGCGCGGCTTTCAGTAGAGCTGGGGCAGGCGTGGCATGTAAGCACTCCCCTTGATATCAACGTCATGAATAGTGCCGCGCAATGTTTGGTGGGACAGCATGATTTCACAACGTTTCGTTCTAGCTGTTGTCAGGCACGCTCGCCCGTGAAAACTCTGGATGCCATTACGGTGCAGCAAACAAACGACAGTATTGTTATTGAATGTCAAGCGCGGTCTTTTTTGCACCATCAAGTGCGCTCCATGGTGGGTAGTTTGAAGATGGTAGGCTCCGGAAAATGGCCGGAAGCCACATTGGCACAAGCTCTTAAGGTACAAGATCGCACAGCCTGTGGACCGGTAGCTCCGGCGGAAGGATTATATTTGGTGGCCGTTTCTTATGGGGATGTTTCCGCTCCCGCGAAATAATCGTCCAATATTTTACCATAAACACGGGCCAGAGCGGTTAAGTCCTCCACGGCTATGCTTTCATTTTTTTTGTGCATAGTTTGACCCACCAAGCCAAACTCAAGAACGCGGGCATAATCTTTTATAAAACGTGCGTCAGATGTACCACCACCGGTGGAAAGCACGGGCATACGTCCAATTGTCTCATGAATAGCGTCCTTGACTAAGTCAATAAAAGGACCGGGCGGCGTTAAAAATGCCTCTCCACTGACGGTGAAATCTAACTTGTAGCGGCCACCGGTCTTAGCTACCACCTCATCAAGCAAAGCGCGTATTTGTTTTTCCAGATCAGAGGAAGAATGTGTGTCATTGAAACGTATATTAAACCGCACCTGAACACTCGCCGGTATGACATTAGATGCATCATTGCCCGTATCAATACTGGTGAGTTCCAAATTGCTCGGTTCAAAATGATCCGTACCCTCATCAAGATGCAAAGATGTCAGCGCGCTTAACATAGAGGCAAGGTGAGTTAACGGATTTTCTGCTAAATGGGGGTAGGCTACATGACCCTGCGTACCATACACCATCAGTACGGCGTTCATACTTCCCCGGCGGCCAATTTTAATGACATCACCTAATGCATCTTTGCTGCTTGGTTCACCCACAAGGCAATCGTCGATAGTTTCACCATCTGCGGCGAGAGACATCAGCGTTTTTCGGGTGCCATTAACGGCAGGGCCTTCTTCATCTCCGGTAATCAGCAGACTAACGGAGCCACGGGGGTTGCCTGCACGCTCGCGGTAGGCGGCAACGGCAGCAACAAAAGCCGCAATGCCACCTTTCATATCTGCCGCGCCCCGGCCATAAAGCATGCCATCGCGGACGGTAGCCGCAAAAGGATCACTCCCCCACTCGGATGTATCTCCCGGCGGCACTACGTCCATGTGGCCTGCAAAGCACAAATGAGGAGCGTCAGAGCCAAGACGTCCGTAAAGATTATCAACGTCCGACTGCCCCGCTTCAGAAAAAACCATGCGGCGGCATGAAAAGCCCAACGTCTCAAGCCACGACTGCAATACATCCAGACCTGTTGTGACATCCGGCGTGACGCTGGGGCACGCTATGAGCGCCGTTACCAACTCAACGGGGTCATGAAGACCATCACCGGAAACAGGTGTGGTCATTGCACGGGAGTCTCCCGCAGTAAATCATTAACGGAAGTTTTAGCACGGGTTTGAGCATCCACCGTTTTAACAATAACGGCACAGGCTAACCCGGGCCCGGGCTCTCCATTCCCGTTGGGCAAGGGTTTACCCGGCAGAGTGCCAGATACCACCACGGAGCCTGACGGTACATATCCTTGATGGGTTTCTCCCGTAGCACGGTCTATAATTTTTGTAGATGCTGTCAAAAAGACACCCGTTGCCAGCACTGACCCGGCACCCAAAATAACGCCTTCGGCAACCTCTGAACGTGCGCCAATAAAGCAATCGTCCTCAATGATGACAGGGTTGGCTTGCAGAGGTTCCAACACTCCCCCGATACCGACACCACCGGAAATGTGAACGTTTTTGCCAATTTGCGCGCAAGAACCTACCGTTGACCATGTATCTATCATGGTCCCGCTATCAACCCTCGCACCTATATTAATGAAGCAAGGCATCATCACCACGCCCGGTGCAATATAAGCGGAGTGGCGCACGATAGCCCCCGGTACAGCACGAAATCCGGCAGCGTTGAACTCTGTCTCTCCCCAGCCCTCAAACTTGAGGGAAACTTTATCCCACCATTGCGCCTTGCGGCCCGGTGCTCCATCAATGCCGGTCATATCGTTGAGTCGAAAAGACAGCAGAACGGCTTTTTTGAGCCATTGATGAGTTATCCACTCATTCCCTCTTTTTTCGGCGACCCGTAGCTGCCCATCATCTAGACCATTTAGTGCTACATTAACAGCATCACGTACTGGCCCTTGAGTTTCAGGTGTAATAGTATTTATGTTATCAAACGCCTGATTGATGATTGTCTCATGATTGTCCATGGTCTCTATGGTTAAAGCAATTTCCTAAAAAGTCAAAAAGTAAAGTATTCCAGAAAAGAATATCGGAGTTGAAACGTCACCCCTTAAACGGTTTTCTTATAGATTGACCCTATAACCGGAGCGGTGATGAGCATAAGTGCCGTTTTGCTTTATAAGAAAGAAAACCAGAAACCATGCAGCGCATTATCCTCATAACTTTATCTCTATTAACGGCTACCCTTGCCGTTATTGCCAGCCTGTCCGCTCAGCCAAAAGAGGAGCCTCGCATTACAGGGCACGCACAAATTGTTGATGGCGACGACCTCATCATCAATGGTGAACAGATAAGACTTCGCGGTATAGATGCACTCGAAATGCAACAACTCTGCAATGATAATGAGGGAGAATTTCCGTGTGGCCAAATAGCAGCACAAGCTCTTGAAACCTTCATCAACAACCGCCCCGTCACTTGCCATGCAGAAGGGCGCGACAATTATAACCGCCTGTTAGCCAGCTGCACCGTAGAAGGCGAGGACATAGGCGCATGGTCTGTTCGCCATGGCTGGGCCGTTGCTTATCGCCGCTACAGTGACAAATATATTGAGCAAGAACGTGAAGCCCAAAAAGGAGACCAAGGGGTCTGGGGATGGGCCTTCACCTATCCGGAAGTATGGCGCAGAAAAAACCGCGAAGAAACCCCCCAACGCTAATTCTTACTTCCCTCGCTCAAAGTCATGGTGATGCCCGGCTTTCCCTTGCTTTCAACAGCCCTAAAACCCTGATACTCAAACCCGCGTGCAAGACAATTATCCTGACCGCGAATAATAAAACGTGTCGGCTTAACACACAATGACCGTTCGCCCCACCACGCAAGTGGACCATCCTCACCATGAATCACCAAACCCTGCTCATCTACAGCCTCGGCGAATATATAATAATTGTCCTGCCCCAATGAATCACGCACCACCTTCAAACAATCACCCGGCTCAATCATCATCCAGCCACGGGTGATAAAATTATCCTCCCCCTCAATGCCAACCGCACTCCAGACCTGATATTGCGTTGTATTGCACAACTTAAGCCCATAATCACTGCGAATTTTTTCAGCCTCAATGAGGAGTACCTCAAAAAGCGCCTCGGAGATACTATCCTCGACAGCCATGTCCTGAACACGCTGAAATGCCTTAATGGTCCGCATCGTATACCGACCCTTATAGCCATCCACCCGGATTTTTCTATTACCCCTCTCTACAAGTAACCGCTGAATGCCCGCAACTTTTGCACGCTGCAGGCTGTATCCTTCAGCTTCCGCAAAATTCGTCGTCCAATCATCTCCGTCAACATCAGCCGCACGAAAAGACACCACCTCCAACCCTCTTTGGGAGCAATTAACACCATCACCTACGATGGCTACCGCATTCTCAATGTCAAAACTCCCCTCCCCTACACAGAAAGGATGCTCCCCCACAAACTGGCCTACACCCCCATGATAAACATCAAACGTGCGGGCATAGACATAATAACGTTTCCCTTCCCTATAGACTTCATTTTCTGAAAGCCCACCACCAAGAGAATCAGGTAAAACCTCCCGGCAATCCCCCGGGAATATATCAAACCAACCACGAGAACGAGCTAATCCTCCATCGACCACAACAATGGCACTCTTGAGGACGTAACTTGTCTCATTGCACAACCGATAACCGCCCTGCGCCGTTGCGCCTTGCGCTACAAGCATCCCCAAAAAAGAAATCACCCACACCCCAAGAGATCCAAGTCTTAAAAAAATACCCACCCCAAACCTCAAGATGCGCTTATCAACGTTCCTGCACCATGATTAGTCAGTAATTCCAGCAAAACGGCATGGGGTTGCCGACCGTCCAATATCGCCACCGCCTCAACACCCTCCTCCAAAGCCCGAATAGACGTCTGCATTTTAGGTATCATACCGCCTGTAATAATCTGTTTTTCAATCATGGTACGCGCCTCGGTACAATTCAGCGCCGGAACAAGCGCTCCATCCTCCCCCAATACGCCGGAAACATCTGTTAACAAAAGCAAACGCCTCGCCTGCATCGCTACCGCTATGGCCCCGGCCGCCGTATCCGCGTTAATGTTATACGTATCCCCCCCATCACACGCCGCAATAGGCGCAATAACCGGAATTAATCCAGCCTCCAAAACAGACCACACCATCTCCGTGTCAATCCGCGCCGGTTCTCCAACAAAACCAAGATCAACCCCCCCCTCATGAACCAATTTACGCGCTACCATCAAGCCTCCATCCTTGCCACACAACCCAACCGCACGCGCACCCGCCTGTGTTATCGCATTCACAATATGCTTGTTGATAGACCCTGCTAAAACCATCTCAACAACCTTGATGGTTTTAGAATCTGTTACCCGCAAGCCATCCTCAAAACGAGTATCAATACCAAGCTCCCTCAACATGGTGCCAATCTGAGGAGCACCACCATGCACCACAACAGGATAAACACCACTTTGCCTTAACAAGGCAATGTCCCGTGCGCACGAAGCCGCTAAGCCCTCGTCGCTCATCACCTGACCGCCGTACTTGATAAGCACGACCTCGCCCTCATAGCGCTGCATAAAAGGTAACGCCTCTACAAGAGCATCAGCCTTCTCCAACCAGAGCGGATGCACATCATTATCATCGGCATTTTCACCACTTGCATCTGTTTTCGCTTTGTCAGGCATCACCATGGCCTTGCTAACCTGTTAATCCAGAATGCGGGTTATACCCCATCACCTCCAAATTAGCCAACGTAGCAACCTCACGGCGGGCTTCATCCATACCTGCACCCGTCCGGCCAGAAGTCGCCAACACCTCCGGATGCGCCGCTCCATGGCACAATAATTCAGCACCCACCTCCTCAAGCCGCGCCTCTAACTCACCCGTTTTTAGACAATCTATCTTGGTCAAAACCAATTGAAAAGATACCGCCACCTCGTCCATCATCTCCATGAAAGACCGGTCAACATTCATAATACCCCGCCGCGCATCCACCAGAAGAAATATCCGAACCAACGACGCACGCCCCTGAACATACGTTCGACTTAAAGACGTCCAACGGCGCACCTCCTCCCGGCCCGCACGGGCATGGCCATAGCCCGGCATATCGACCATATAAAGGGCGGGCTTATCAATCTCAGGCGCAAAATAATTCAACTGCCGCGTACGCCCGGGCGTTACCGAAACAATCGCCAACTTACGCCGCCCCGTAAGACCGTTTAGAAAACTGGATTTACCGCAGTTGGAGCGTCCAATAAAAGCAACCTCCGGCCGATCACCTTCCGGCAGCCCATCCAATGAGGCAACGCCACGCACAAACACAAATGGACGAGCGAATAGCCACTCTCCCCTATCATTGTCTCCCGTCATCCGGCTTACTCTCTGACCCGGCGCTATCTGATTTTGTTTCCGTCATCCAACTGGGGCGCAGATTATCAAACAGTTCAATCGGAACTCCCTGTCGGCGCATAATCACGCCTTGCTGAATAATGGACAGTAAATTATTCCACGCCCAGTAAATAACAAGACCCGCCGGAAAACTCGCTAGCAAAAACACGAAAAAGACCGGCATCCATGTGAAAATCTTTTGCTGTATGGGGTCCGGAGGCGCGGGGTTCATTTTCATCTGTATCATCATGGTGACTCCCATGATAAGCGGCCACACACCTATAATCAGGAACCCCGGGGGAGTCCATGGGATAAGCCCGAACAGATTAAAAATCGTTGTGGGGTCAGGAGCGGAAAGGTCATGTACCCAGCCAAAAAAAGGGGCATGGCGCATTTCAATCGTGACAAACAACACTTTATACAAGGCAAAAAACACCGGTATCTGAATCAAAATCGGCAAACACCCCGCCGCCGGATTAACCTTTTCTTTGCGATACAACTCCATCAATTTCTGCTGTTGCTGCATTTTGTCATCCTGATAGACCTCGCGCAAACGCATCATCTCGGGTTGTAGCTTTTTCATCCGGCTCATGGCCACGTAAGAACGATTGGCCAATGGAAAAAACACCAGCTTAATAGCAATCGTCACCAACAAAATGGCAATGCCAAAATTGCCCGCCAACCGATAGAGAAAATCAAGAGCCTGAAACAACGGCTTGGTTAAAAAATAAAACCAACCCCAATCAATCAGTAAATCAAAATTCAATATACCCAAGCGGGTTTCATACTCATCAATAACTGAAACCTCTTTTGCACCAGCAAACAGATAATTAGTCACTATAGCGGTGTTATTAGACCTTATGGTAACAGCATCCCGCAGATAATCCGCCTGATAAATATTATCATTGTTGACGGGACCGGTGAAACTACCCCGAAAAGAGGCTGTCTGCTCCGGCACCAAAACAGCACTCCAATATTTATCCGTAATGCCGAGCCAACCACCCATCGAGCGGTGCGATTGCGGTGACGTATCATGAAGATCATCATAATCAATTTCCTGAAGGCCTGCTCCGTCAAAGACTCCGATCAACCCCTCATGCAAAATCCAAAAGCCCGTTGTTGGTGGTGCACCATGACGGGAGATACGGCCATAAGGAAATAACGTAACTTCCCCACCAGTATTGTTTTCAACAGACTGCTTAATAGTGAACATATAATGTTCATCCACCATTATAATTCGCTTAAACAGCAGACCCTTGCCGTTATCCCACGAGAGCGTCACAGGGGTTTCCGGTGTCAGGGCTGCATCCGAGGAAACGCTCCATATTGTTTCCGGCCCCGGCAAATTACTTCGCGCCGTTTCCGCTGCCGTCCAGCCAAACTCGGCAAAATAAGTATGGTGCACACCCCCCGGAGACAACAACACAATATCAGGACTAGTGGGTGCTACCGTCTCCCGATAACGATTCAAGGTCAAATCATCAAAGCGCCCGCCTTTAAGAGCAATAGAGCCTTGTATATCGGGAGTGATAATTTTAAGCCGCTGACCACCGGCAGAAAGCACCTCGGCCCGGGTTACCCCCGGCGTGCCTATAGGACCTGTGCGCGGCGTTACATCCGATACCTGCGGCACTCTATCGGCTTCCTTACTCTCATCAGAATCCCGTTGCGCTTGTACAGCCTCCTGACGCGCCCGCTCGGCCTCCATCTGTGGCCCCGCCACAAAATACTGCCAGCCAACCAGAACCAACATGCACAAAACTGCAGCAACAATAAAATTACGGCTGTCATCCATAACCGCGACTCCTGTGGCCACCACCATGAAGACGAGAAAGCGCCCACTTTAAATCATGGGTTAACTGAGCATAAGACCTGTGCATAGTAGATAAGCGGCCAATCAATACATAATCACATCCCTCCCGGGCCAAGCCGGGAAGGACCTCCCGGGCGACCGCCCGCAACCGTCTGCGCACCCGATTGCGTACCACGGCCTTGCCTATTTTACGTGTCACCGTAAAACCGGCCCGAAAAGCACCCGCTTCACCGCGCTCACGCATCTGAATTACAATACCGGGTGTTACCCATTTGCTGCCACTCTTAGCCGCCGCCAAAAAATCCGTGCGCTTTTTGATGTGTTCAACGGCCATAGCAACAAATCCGGACGCTTCTGCTTCAACGCCCGGCCACGTCAAGCTGACAGACGCTTGCGTCCTCTAGCGCGGCGACGCGCCAAAACCCTAAGACCGCCAACCGTGCGCTTGCGCGCCCGAAACCCATGACGGCGTTTGCGAACCAAAGTGCTGGGTTGAAAAGGTCTTTTCAAGAGAGTGGTCTCCGCTAATAGATACAGGGGCCAAAAATACAGAGACTTGTATAAGCAAAGCTGACCCATAAGTCAATTCTGGCTTTGGGCCAACCCTGAACTAACCTGAGGGTAGGGTGAGCCCGTGTGGTAGCTAAGAGCAAAGACATATATCCTCCCACAAAATCAGGACAAAAAACCCTCAATGCTGCTAAACTTGAGGTTAATATCGTGAGTGCCATCTTCCGTAAGATGAAAAATACGAAAGAAACATACATGACGGACCAACAAACGCCACAAAATACATCCCGCCGCCGGAGCACAATTAAACGCCTCGCCCCCCTCGTGGTTATTATTATCGCTATGACTATCGTTTTCCAACAGGGATGGCATCATTATCTCACATTTGAAAACATCGCCGCTAACCGCAACGCATTGTTTGATTTTGTTAACACGAATTATATCCTCGCTCTTGCCGTTTACATGGGCATTTATATTGTGACGGTAGCCTTATCCTTACCCGGCGGGGCCTTAATGACAATCACCGGCGGGTTTTTGTTCGGATGGCAAGTGGGCGGATCAGTAACCGTCATTGCAGCCACTCTTGGTGCTACCGTGATTTTTCTTGTGGCAAGAACCTCACTTGGCGAACCTATGGCCGCCCGCGCCGGACCATGGCTTGGCAAATTGCGCGACGGATTTCAAAAAGACGCTCTCAATTATCTCTTGTTCTTACGGCTGGTGCCGGCCTTTCCCTTCTGGCTTGTAAACCTTGCCCCTGCCTTGCTGGGAGTGCCTTTGCGCACTTATGTTATAGGAACCTCCTTTGGTATTATTCCCGGCACTTTCGCCTTTTCTTTTCTAGGGCCCGGACTGGACAGCATCATCGCAACGGAGCAGGAAAAGTTCAACGCCTGTCTGGCAACCCAACAAGAAAGTGCCGTCGGTGCAATCCCCGGAGAGGTTATGGATGAGATTGTCTGCGACTTAACGCTCTCCCCCGGCTCCCTTATCACCATGGAGTTGTTAATCGCCTTCGCCGCCCTTGGCATCGTAGCCCTCATCCCCGTCATCATAAAAAGAATACAGGCCCGCCGGGCAACCTAAAACCCCGCAACAACCAAGATAAAACAGAGTAAAACCCTGATGACCAAAACAATAAAATGCGACATATGTGTTATCGGTGGCGGGTCCGGTGGCCTGTCCGTTGCCGCAGGGGCAACTCAAATGGGCGCTCAGACAGTTTTGATTGAAAAGGGCCGCATGGGAGGTGACTGCCTGAATTACGGATGCGTCCCCTCTAAAGCCCTCATCGCTGCCGGCAAGCATGCCCATGCCATGACGTCCGGCGAACCGTTTGGCGTTATCCCTCAAAGCCCTCAAGTAGATTTTTCCCGTGTTCACAACCACGTCCACAGCGTGATTGGAGCTATTGCCCCCCATGATTCCGTTGAACGCTTTGAAGGATTGGGCGTTCAGGTCATTCAGGAAACCGCACGGTTTACCGGACCCAAAACCGTTCAGGCAGGCTATTATGAAATTCGCGCACGCCGGTTTGTGATTGCTACCGGCTCGTCAGCACGTGTGCCGCCCATTCCCGGGTTAAGTGATGTATCTTATTTCACCAACGAAACTATTTTTGATAACAAAACCATCCCCGGCCATTTGATTACCATTGGAGCCGGCCCCATCGGGTGTGAATTATCACAAGCCTACAAACGATTAGGTGCTCAGGTAAGTCTGCTTGACGCTGTGAAGGCGTTACCTAAAGATGACCCGGAACTCACAACATTTGTGCTGGATAGTCTGCGTTGTGATGGTATTTCCATAATGGAGAGCGTTGCTATCAATAAGGTCGAAAAAACTAGTGAAGGCATTCGCATCATGTGCACCCACCAAAACAAAGAGCATATTATTGACGGCTCACATGTTCTGGTGGCGGCCGGACGCAAACCTAACATAGATGGTTTAGATTTAGAGGCCGCCGGAATTAACTATACCCCCACGGGTATCAAGGTGGATGCGCGTCTGCGCACCACAAACCGCCGCGTCTTTGCCATTGGCGATGTAGCCGGCGGATTGCAGTTTACCCATGTGGCGAGCTATCATGCCGGCATTGTTATACGAAACGCCTTGTTTCGCCTTCCTGCCAAAGCGAACCATGATACCGTGCCATGGGTCACCTATACGGACCCGGAGTTGGCCCATGTGGGCCTTACGGAAGCTCAGGCCAACGATGCCGGACACAAAAACATCAACGTATTGCGCTGGCCTTATGAAGAAAACGACCGTGCGCGAGCTGAGCGTGCAACAGAGGGTCTGGTTAAAGTCGTAACCGGCTCCAAAGGCCGCATTCTGGGAGTTTCCATCGTAGGCACTCAGGCCGGAGAACTTATTCAGCCCTGGGTTCTGGCCCTGACAAACAAGCTTGGTATTCGCGCTATGGCCGGATTTATCTCCCCCTATCCAACCCTTGGTGAGGTCAACAAACGTATCGCCGGGTCATATTACACTCCCACCCTCTACAGCCCCCGCACAAAACGCGTTGTTAAAATGCTGGGGCGGTTGGGTTAACCTGTCTTTCCTTTTTCATGACAGCCCTTCGCATGACAGAGCAGAGTTCAGCACCAAAAAGCCTCAATGACCGGGAATTCAGCCTTTCGGTAAAATTGTTGCTGGTCACGCTTGCTTTTGTCACGTTGGGAGTGTTACTGACTTTCCCGCCCTTGATATCCGGTTTTCGCACGGCATGGTTCGAACGACATCTTGACGCTGGGCAATTAGCCACTTTAGCACTTGAGGCCACACCGGATAATATTGTCTCTTACGATCTGGAGCAGGAACTACTCGCCAACGCCGGTGTGGTTTCCGTTGTGTTGGTGCGCAATGACAATCGCCAACTCATTTTATATCAGCAAACACCGCTTCCTATTTCCAACACTTTTGATTTGCGCTCCGAAGGGTGGTTATCAAGCATTGCCCACTCCTTTGTTCTTCTTTTTTCCTCAGGCGATGACGCTTATCGTATTATCGGCATTCCCCGCCATGCCGGCGGGGGAGTGGTGGAGGTAGTTATCCCCGCAATGCCCCTGCGCCTTGCCATGGAAGATTATGCCGGAGAGGTTATTGCTATAGGGTTTTTTGTAGCCCTGATTGCAGCGCTGGTTTTGTTTTTCTCATTGCGTTACATGTTCGTTGTTCCTATGCAGAGACTAACGATCAACATGGTGGGCTTTCGCCAGCAACCAGAGAACGCAAACAGTGTAATGAAACCCTCAAAACGGCGGGATGAAATTGGCAATGCAGAACGGGAACTCTCCGTTATGCAGTTAGGTATCAGGGCAACTTTAGGCCAAAGATCGCGACTGGCAGCACTTGGCGAAGCGGTGAGCAAAATAAACCATGATTTGCGCAACATATTAACAACCGCCCAACTCATCGGTGATCGGCTAAGCGATGCGGAAGACCCGACCGTTAAGAGATTATCTCCCCTGTTGCTGTCTTCCGTTGACCGCGCCATTGCTTTATGCACAAGCACCTTGAGCTATGGTCAGGCAGGCGAAACACCACCTGAGCGTAAATCCGTAAATCTTGCCGCTTTGATATCGGACGTAAGCCAGTCCGTAGGTCTTGAACCGGAGACTGACATCCGTTGGTGTAACGACGTACCACCGGACATGATAATTAACATCGACCCTGACCAGTTTTTTCGGGTGTTACTCAACCTTGGACGCAACGCTGTGCAAGCTCTTCAAGAGGAGAAGAAGAGCGGCACTATAACAATCTCGGCAACCTCCGATGAAACCGACACCAAAGTACGCTTAAGAGATAATGGTCCGGGGATTCCCGATCATATCCGTGATAATCTTTTCAAAGCCTTTACCCGTGGAACGCGTCATAACAGTTTAGGGTTGGGGCTTTCTATTGCCAATGAACTGGTGCGTGGCCATGGCGGGCATATAGAACTGGAAAGCACCGGCCCTGAAGGTACGGTTTTTTGCATAAACCTGCCCCATCATGAGTAGGAGCATTTGTTTCATGGCTCACTCTGACGCTCCTCAACCGGTCCAAACAACATCACATATGAATTGGAATGCCGGACATTACCTGAAGTTTGGAGGAGAGCGGTTACGCCCGGCCATAGAATTGTTAGGGCGCATACCGGAACCTTCCCGCCCTCCTGAGAGGATCATTGATTTAGGATGCGGGCCGGGAAACTCAACTACGCTTCTGGCATCCCGTTGGCCCCGTGCCAACATAACCGGATTGGATAACTCGCCGCCCATGATTGAACGGGCTCATCAGGATGGGCCCCCGGGTGTTGATTGGCGCGAGGGAAATATATCGGCATGGGCAGAAGAGGACAGTGCGCCGCAGGATATCATATATGCTAATGCGGCCCTGCATTGGTGTCCTAACCATAACCGCCTTTTTGAGTGCCTGATGAAACGGTTGAGTGAAGGAGGCGTGTTGGCCGCTCAGATGCCGCGCAATTTTTCAGCCCCCTCTCATACAATTCTTCATGGGCTCGCCGAAGAACAGCTCTGGAGAGACAAATGGAACGCAAGCGGAACGGCAAGTGTTCGCGACCCCTCCCCTGTCGCCACACCCGATACTTATTATGACATGCTGTCTCCCATCGCCGACACTCTTGATATATGGGAGACCACCTACCTCCATGTTCTGGATGGCGAAGATGCCGTATTACGCTGGACGTCCGGTACAGCTCTGTTGCCCTATGTGCAGGCTCTTTCTGATGAAAATGCGGAAACTTTTCGGGCGGAATATGGAAAACGGTTGCGCAAGGCTTATCCTCAACGTGCCGACGGACATACATTATTTCCATTCAAGCGCGTATTCATTGTGGCCACGGCCAGATAATACACATGCAACCCGGTCCACATAATCTCATTACAGATGTTGATGGCATATCCGTCGGCAATGCCGAAGATAGCCATGTAGCAACCGGGGTTACGGTTATTCTGCCGGAGGGGCGGGCGGTTGCAGCAGTTGATAGCCGCGGCGGCGGCCCCGGGACCCGGGAGACAGATGCCCTTGATCCGGTTTGTCTTGTGGACGAGATAGACGGAATTGTTTTATCGGGCGGATCATCCTATGGGCTGGAGGCTGCCAGCACGGTTGCCACCCGCCTTGGGGCTTTAGGACGCGGCTTTGCCATGCGGTCCGAAGGGCCGGTCTCTCCGGTTGTACCGGCGGCCATTCTTTATGACCTTGCCAATGGCGGCGATAAGCAGTGGGACGCCGCCCCGCCTTATGGCCGTCTTGGAGACGAAGCTCTTGAAGCGGCAATAAAGGCCGAACAAGCAGGTGACAAGATGTTTACTCTGGGCAATGCCGGCGCCGGATATGGCGCCAGTGCCGGTAATCTTAAAGGCGGGCTGGGGAGTACGTCTTTTGTATGCGGTGACGGATTGCAAATCGGCGCACTGGTCGCCACCAACCCCTTTGGCGCCGTCGTCATGCCGAACACCACAACTTTATGGGCAGCACCATGGGAGATAGGTGACGAAA